>JBATRI010000264.1:0-1709 GCA_049292515.1 Geminicoccaceae bacterium | reverse complement strand
GGCATCAATTGTGCTCACCCAGGCAATGGGCCGGGGCACAATCGCACCAACTATCAGCTTGTAGCGGTCACGGTTGGTTAATTCTTCGGGATTTAACTGCATGATTCACCTTCGTAGTTACCTAAATTTTGTGCCAATAAAGGCACAAGTCATAAAAAGATGACGATGACAGTTTTCCCAGCAAAAATGTAAGTATCAACAAAACACTTGCATAAGGAGAACTGTCATCATGAATAATTGTATCAGCTATTCGCCGCGAGCCAGCCTCGCCATCGTCGGCATGAACATCCAGCAAATGGGAATCTGGGACATGATTGGCCACCAGGTCAAAATCCAACAGAAAACGGTGACCCATACACCGTTGCAGAAGTTGCAAGACGCCTTCATTAATATCATGGCTGGCGGTCAGAGAATCGTTGAAGTGAATCAGCGGGTTAAACCGGATGCCACACTTTCAGCGGCTTTTGGTCGGGAAGGTTGTGCCGACCAGTCGGGAATCAGTACGACCCTCAATACCTGCCAGGCAGAAAATGTCGAGCAAATGCGTCAGGCGATGCAGGCAATTTATCGCCGGTATGGCGCTGGCTACCAGCATGATTATGGCCGCAGTTGCCAACTGCTGGACATTGACATGAGTGGAATGCCTGCTGGCCGACAGGGCGACGGGTCGGAAACAGGCTACTTTGCCAAGCAAAAGAACAAGCGGGGACGGCAGTTGGGGCGAGTGTATGCCACTTTGTATGACGAAATCATCAGCGAACGACTCTATTCCGGTCGCACCCAACTCAATCGTAGCTTGCCGGAACTGGTTATTACGGCCGAAACAGTTCTCAATCTCAATCGTGGCTTTCGTAAACGCACCATCTTGCGCATTGATGGGGGCGGCGGCAATGATGCCGATATCAACCAGTTGCTGACCAACGGCTATCAGTTGTTGGTCAAGGTCACCCATTGGAAACGGGTTGAGAAGTTGGTAGCAACCGTGGCCACCTGGCATATCGACCCCAGAGACTCCCGACGGCAAGCGGGTTGGGTGACACAGCCCTTCGCCTATGACCACCCCACTCGTCAACTGGCCGTTCGCTGCCAGACCAAGAAAGGAAAATGGCGGACGGCTATCCTCGTCTTCAATCTCAATGATGCCCAACTCAGTTGGCTCAATGAACAAGGCAAACGGCCGTTTTCGCCGCCAGTTGACCCTGTTTGGCAGGCTGTTTACGCTTACGACCTGCGGGGTGGTGGCGTGGAAACCGCTATCAAAGGTTCTAAACAAGGATTGAACATCACCAAACGCAACAAAAAGTCGTTCCACGCCCAGGAAATGTTGCTGTTGTTGGGGCAATTGGCTTACAACATCACAAGTTGGGTCCGCAATGGATTGGCTTCCTGCCAAGCCAGGCTCCGCCAATTCGGCATGTTGCGTATGGTTCGAGATGCCTTTCATATTGCTGGCATGTTTGCCTTTGATGCGAATGGTCATATCGCCCAAGTTTCACTCAATCAAGCGCATGAATTAGCTGCTTCTTTCATCGATGCCTTTGCTTCTTTCCTGGCTCGTGATGGAACTGTCGCTAATTTGCGCCAAATTTAGGTAGTTAAGCTTGAAAGACCGGATGCTGGAGCAGAATATAACCAGGCCAAAGAGCGTTTTGAAACTATTAACAAGTTCGTAAGGGATATTATAGGCAACTCTAACGTGCGCCTAGAAG
>JBATRI010000263.1:0-6788 GCA_049292515.1 Geminicoccaceae bacterium | reverse complement strand
GTGGCAAAGCTGCGCGGCGCCAGGGCACCGGGCGCGGCAGGTGGCGTCGGCGTCCGGAGTCGGAGCGTGGTGGCGCGGTTGCGGTCGGTCATGGTGGTCGTACCGTTCTGGCGTGGCTTTACGGAGAGCGTTGGTCAGCTGCGAACATGCAAGGACGCTGAATGAACGTTCCGCACCGGGCTTGTCGGCAAAACGACATACCCTCCGCACCCATGGAGTTGACGGAGCTGCGATTCGGCACGGACCAGATCGGTATTATCCTAAGGTTAGGCGCAACACAGCGCTCGACGGAGCAAAGCTAACGCGTTTCGTGCAAAATCGCAACCGTCGCCATGTTTGGCGCCAGCAACTAACAGGTCGTATAGGATCCGACTTTAGCAACGAAATGGATCGTCGGGCCTTGCTTGGGGCAACACTGCACTAACGGCCCTTGTCGACAGCGGCACACACAGTTTGGACCTGCTCGAAAGTGTCGACGGGACCAGCGCTGGGGCTCGCGCCGAGCAGGCGCTGCAGGGCATCCCGGAACGCCAAGCGGTACTCGCTGCGCTCGTAGATGTTGATGTGATTGGCGCCTTCGATCCAGACCACCGGCAAGGGACATAAGAGTGCCGCCAGGAGCTGTCGGGTGCGCGCTGGGGAGACCACCTGATCACGTTCGGCGGCGATGACCGCGACGGGTACCTCGATATCGGCCAGCGCCTCGTCCGAGCGGAACGGATGCCGTAGCAGCCAGCGAACTGGCACGAACGGATAGCGTTCGGCGGCGACTGCGGCGATGGAATCGAAGGGGGTCACCAGAATGGCACCGGCCAGCGGGCGGTTGCGCGCCAGTTGCGCCACCACGCCGGAGCCGAGGCTGAAGCCGGAGGCGACGACCCGCGCGGGCTTCAGAAGATCATGCAGGTGATCGTGGATTCGCGCCGCATCGTCGACCAGCACGGCTTGGTTCGGGGTGCCGCCGCTGGGGCCATAGCCGCGATAATAGAATGTCGCGATGTCGACGTCGTCCAGCCAGCCGTCGAAATGGCGTAGCCGCCAGGTGTTGTCCTCGGCGTTGCCGCCAAACACCAGGAGCAGCCCTCGGCTCACCCCCACCGCACGCCGCAGGCCGCCCACGACGCGTACGCCGTCAGGCATCACAACCTCCAGGCGCTCGTCCGTGGACGCCATCTCCGTCACCGCGGCCAGCCCGAAGCCCCAGCCCACGAACACCAGGCGATCCTGCTGCCACCACAGCATGCCCACGAACAGGCACCAGAGCAGGCCGGCAACGGCCAGGACGGAGGCAGCGATCAGCACGACGTCATTCCAGTTCTGACAGCAGCCAGTCGCGCAACCGCACGATCGGCCGGTCGTGCGCCCGCTCCTTGCGGCAGACGAGATACCACGCCCCGGGCTGCGGCACCGCCAGGGAAAAGGGCTGCACCAGCCGCCCGGTGCGGAGATCGGTGGCGGCAATGAAATCTGGCACCAGCGCTACACCGCGACCGTCGATCGCCGCTTCCAGTGCCAGGAGATAGCTGTCGAACAGCAGACTGCCATGGCTCGCCAGCTCGTCGATACCGGCGGCCGTCAGCCATAGGGCCCAGTCGTGCTGGGCGGTGTAGACGCCCAGCCGACGATGGTGGACCAGCTCCGCCGGCTGGTCCAGGCCGCTGCCGCCCTGCACCAGCGCAGGGCTGGCGACGGCGATGATCCGGGCTCGAAAGAGAGGCCAGTAGACCAGCGCCGGGTCGAGCGGCGGCTCGCGGTAGATCATGCCCACATCGACATTCTCGGCATCGAAGTCCCAGCTGCGATGGCTGGTGCTCAGGCGCAGCCGGAGATCGGGATTGGCCGACTCGAACCGGTGCAGCCTGGTGAGGAGCCAGCGTGACGCCACGGTAACGTAGACCTGGAGCGTCAGCTCGCCCGTGCCGCTGCGTTCCCGCAGGCGGCTGGCGGTCTCGCCGATCCGAGTAAAGGCATCGCGCAGCACCGGAAACAGGGTAGCACCCGCGTCGGTGAGCTCGACCCGGCGGCCCTTGCGCCAGAACAGCGGTCCGCCGAGGTCGCGCTCAAGATCCTTGACCTGATGGCTGATGGCCGAATGGGTGACGCAAAGCTCCTCGCCGGCCTCGCGGAAGCTGAGATGGCGTGCGGCCGCCTCGAAGGCGCGCAAAGCCGACAGAGGTGGCAATCGACGACGCATCATCTGGAAACGCTAGCCCGAACGAACCGGTGAATCCAGCTAACCGGTTCGCGAGAAAGAATCGATTGCCTTACTGCCCATGCCGTCGCCCATGATGGGCTCCGGCGGTCGAGGTGGATGACATGACGAGCGATAGTGGAGAGCGGCGCCGCGGCGGCCGCGACGCGCGACGGCAGCTCCGGGCGGCACCCCTTGCCGAAACCTTGCGGCCGATTCGCCCCGGCCTCGAGGGTGGTCGTTACCGGCCGCTGAGCGAGGCCGACATCGCCACCATCCACAACGCCGCCTTGGACGTGCTCGAGCGGCTCGGCATGGCCCAGGCGCTGCCCAGCTGCGTCGAGGCCTGTTCGGCGCGCGGTGCGTTCGTCAACGAGCTGGGTCGGCTCTGCTTCCCGCGCGCGATGGTCGAGGACATCGTGGCCGGGGCCGCCCGCCGGTTCCCGCTCCATGCGCAGGACCCGCGCCATGACCTCGAGCCCTGGGGCAAGAAGGTCCATTTCGGGACCGCCGGTGCGGCCGTCCACATGGTCGACCTGAGGACGCGGGACTACCGCGAATCGCTGCTGCAGGACCTCTACGATGCCGCGCGCCTCGTCGACGCGCTCGACCACATCCATTTCTTCCAGCGCACGCTGGTGCCCCGCGACATGGTCGGCGCCATGGAGCTCGACCTCAACACGCTCTATGCCTGCATCGCCGGCACCACCAAGCATGTGGGAACCAGCTTCTGCCGCGCCGATACGCTGGAGGCCGGGCTCGAGATCCTGCATCTGGTGGCAGGCGGCGAGGCGGCTTGGCGCGCTCGACCGTTCGTCAGCCTCTCCTGCTGCTTCGTGGTCCCGCCTCTGCGCTTTGCCGAGGATGCCTGCCGTGGCCTCGAGGCCGCGGTCGCCGGTGGCATGCCTGTGCTGCTGCTCTCGGCCGGGCAGGCTGGGGCAACCGCACCCGCGGCGCTGGCCGGTGCGGTCGTCCAGGCGACGGCCGAGGTGCTGGCGGGGCTGTGCTACGTCAACGCCCTGCAGCCCGGTGCTCCGGCGATCTTCGGCACGTGGCCCTTCGTCTCCGACCTGCGGACCGGGGCGATGTCGGGCGGCAGTGCCGAGCAGGCCTTGCTGATGGCCGCCTGCGCCCAGATGGGCCAGTTCTACGACCTGCCCACCGGCGTCGCGTCGGGCATGAGCGATTCCAAGCTGCCGGATGCACAGTCCGGCGCCGAGAAGGGCCTGAACCATGCGCTGGTCGGCAACGCCGGCGCCAACTTGATCTACGAGGCCGCCGGCATGCAGGCGAGCCTCCTGGGCTTCAGCCATGAGAGCCTGGTGATCGACAACGACATCATCGGTGCATCCCTGCGAACCATCCGCGGGATCGAGGTCGACGCGGCGTCGCTGTCGCTCGACGTGATGCGTCAGGTATGCATCGATGGGCCCGGTCACTATCTCGGCAGCCAGCAGACCCTGGATCTGATGCAGCGCGACTATTTCTACCCGTTGGTCGGCGACCGCGGAAACCCCAAGGAATGGGCCGAGCAGGGCCGCACGGACATCGTCGAGCGTGCGTCGGCCCGGGTGGCGAGCCTCCTGGCGGGCCATTTCCCGGATCATATGGGCGCCGTTGATGCGGCCATTCGTGACCGCTTCCCGATCCGCCTGCCGCGCGAATCCATGCGCCCGGCCGGCACGGCGGGTCTCGCCGCATGAGGACAGCACGCGTCGTCGTCATCGGTGGCGGGGCCGTCGGCTGCAGCGCCCTCTACCATCTGGCGCTGCGTGGCTGGACCGACTGCCTGCTACTCGAGATGAACGAGCTGACCTCGGGCTCGACTTGGCACGCCGCCGGCAACTGCCCGACCTTCGCCGGCTCGTGGACCGTGATGAAGATGCAGGCCTATGGAGCCAGGCTCTACCGCCGCTTGGCAGACGAGCTGGAGGGCGGCATCGGTTATCACGGCACCGGCTCACTGCGCCTCGCCCACCACCGCGAGCGCATGGACGAGTTCCGCCACGTCAAGGCCATGGCCCAGGCGCAGGGGCTCGACTACGATCTACTGACGCCCGACCAGGCGCGCGAGCTCTACCCGTTCCTGGAGCCGCACGATCTCGAAGGCGCCTTGTGGGATCCGCTCGACGGCGACGTCGACCCGTCGCAGCTCACCCAGGCCTATGCCCGTCTTGCCCGCGAGGCCGGCTGCCGGATCGACCGGTTCACGCGGGTGACCGGCCTTGTCCGCGACAGCTCCGGCGAGTGGTTGGTGGGTACGGACAAGGGCGAGACTGTCCGGGCCGAGATCGTCGTCAACGCCGCCGGCTACCGCGCCGGCGAGGTCATGGCGCTGCTCGGCCGGCACCTGCCGATTGTCTCGATGCAGCATCAGTACCTCGTCACGGAGGACATCCCGGCCCTGGTCGAGCGCGGCATGCGCAAGCTGCCGCTGCTGCGCGACCCCGACACCTCCTACTATCTCCGCCAGGAGCGCCAGGGCTTCATTCTCGGCCCCTACGAGTGGCAGTGCCGCGCGGAGTGGCAGCACGGACTCCCGGCCGACTTCGCCTACCAGCTCTGGCCCGATGATCTAGGCCGGCTCGAGCGCTATATCGAGGATGCCTGTGCCCGTGTGCCGATCCTGGCCGAAGGCGGCGTCAAGCGCGTCGTCAACGGCCCGATTCCCTATGCACCCGACGGCAACCCGTATATCGGCCCGGTGCACGGCCTGACCAACTTCTACCAATGCTGCTGCTTCAGCTTCGGCATCGCCCAGTCGGCCGGGGCCGGCAAGTTCCTCAGCGAGTGGGTGGTCGACGGCGCGCCGGAATGGGACGGCTGGGTCTTCGACCCGCGCCGCTACACGGGCTATGCCACGACCCCCTACACCGCCGCCAAGGCGATCGAGCTCTATCAGAACGAGTATGCCGTCGGCTTTCCGTTCGAGGAGCGCCCCGCCGGCAGACCGGCGCGCACCACGCCGCTCTATCCCGTCCTGGCTGCCAAGGGCGCCCGCTTCGCCGCCCGCAACGGCTGGGAGCGCGCCGCCTTCTTCGATCCTGCCGGCACCATCGAGGACCCCACGCTTACGCTGCGCCGCGACCGCAACTGGAACGACCTCGTCGCGGCCGAGGTCCGGGCGGTACGCGAGACCGTGGGCGTGATCGACCTCGGTGGCTTCTCCAAGTTCGTGCTCGACGGCCCGGGCGCCGCGGCGATGCTCGACCGGCTGCTTTGCTCGCGCCTGCCCAAAGCCGGGCGCATCGGGCTTTGCTATGCCCTCGATGCCAGGGGTGGCGTGGTCAGCGAGTTCACCGTCACGCGCCTCGCCGCCGACCGCTTCTACCTAGTCGCCGCCAGCACCGCCGAGTGGCACGACGAGGATCTGCTGCGAGCGGCTCTGCCCGCCGACGGCAGCGCCCGGCTCGAATGCGTGCATGGCCGGCTCGGCACCCTGGTCGTCGCCGGCCCCGCCGCCCGCCTCGTCCTGCAGGAGGTGACTCCGGCCGACCTCTCCAACGCGGCGTTCCCCTGGCTCTCGGCGCGCGAGATCGAGCTCGGCTTCGGCCGTGCGCTCGCCCTGCGCGTCAACTATGTCGGCGAGCTTGGCTGGGAGCTGCACCTGCCCATGGAGCAGCTCCTGCCCGCCTACGAGACGGTGATGGCGGCCGGTGCCACGCGCGGCATCCGCGACGTCGGCATCTACGCCGTCGAATCCCTGCGCCTCGACAAGGGCTATCCGAGCTGGAAGCAGGATCTGGAAACGGGGTTCTCGGCCTTCGAGGCCGGCCTCGACCGCTTCGTTGACCTCGCCAAGCCCGACTTCGTCGGCAAGGCGGCCCTCCTGGCCGAGCGGGAGCGTGGTGCGCGGCAGCGACTGGTGCCTCTGACACTGGATGAGCCCGGCGAGGCGGACGCACCCTTCTGTGCTCCGGTGCGTGCGGGCAGCGAGAGGGTCGGGCTCGTCACCTCGGGATTTTGGAGCTTCACGCTCGAGCGCAGCGTGGCGCTCGCCTATGTGCGGAGCGACCTTGCCGTGCCCGGCAGCAAGGTCGAGGTCGAGATCCACGGCCGGCAAGTGCAGGCCACGGTTGGCCGTGAGCCGCTCTATGATCCCACCAACGCCCGGCTGCGTGTCTGAGATCAGGGGAATGGCGGTAGGGTCGCAGGCAGGCGCGCGGAGAGACTTGAGCTACGCCAGCAGCGTCGTTCTCGTTGCGCTGGCGGGGCTGTGCTGGAGCACGGGCGGGACGCTCGTGAAGCTGGTGGACGAGGCCGACGCCTTCCAGATCGTGCTCTGGCGCTCGCTGTTCGTGCTGCCGGTCGTGCTGGCCTTCATGGCCATGCGGGATGCGGCCACGATGCTCGGCCGCCTGCGCACGGTCGGCTGGAACGGCTTGCTCGGCGGCCTGTGCCTGACGGGCGCCTTCGTCGGCTGGGTCCAGGCGCTGACCATGACCACCGTCGCCAACGCGGCCTTCGTGCTGGCGAGCATGCCCTTCCTGGCGGCGCTGTTGGCGCGGCTGCTGCTGGGCGAGCCGATCCGCGCCGTGACCTGGGCGGCCACGGCGCTGGCGGGCCTGGGCGTTGCCGTGATCGCACTGCCCGGGGT
>JBATRI010000262.1:0-3296 GCA_049292515.1 Geminicoccaceae bacterium | reverse complement strand
GATGAAGCGAGCGCGCCACCGGAACTGCTGGACCTGACCACGGCGATCGTGGTGGCCTATGCCGGTAGCCACACGCTGCCGGCGAGCGAGCTGCCGGGGCTGATCGGCAGCGTGTTCGGGGCCTTGCGCAAGCTGGGCACGGTGGCCGAGCCGGCACCGCCGCCGGCCGAGGCCCTGGTGCCGGCGGTGCCGGTCAGGAAGTCGGTGATGCCGGACTACATTGTCTGCCTGGAGGACGGCAAGAAGCTGAAGGTGCTGAAACGGCATCTGGCGACATACTACAACCTGACGCCGGACGCTTACCGGCAGCGCTGGGGCCTGCCGGACGATTACCCGATGGCCGCACCGTCCTATGCGGCCATGCGCTCGAAGATGGCTAAGGATTTGGGGCTCGGCCGCAAGCCGGCACCTGTACCGGCGGCGCCAGCACAGGTGGCGGCTCCCGAGCTGGCACCTGCAGCCGAGGTGGCACCGCAGCCGGCGCGACGGGTGTACATGCGCAAGCGGGCCAAGGCGGTCGAATGAGCGGCGGGACGGCCGGCCGGGTGACAGATGGGCTGGGCAATTGCCGAGTGCTGAGCTAGGGTTTTTGTAGGCCATTCAGGGAGCGAGCAAGCATGATTTTCCATAAGCACGATTATCCGACATGCTGAATCGCTAGAAAACCTAGCTTTTTCAATACCTTGCCGCAGAATCCGTGCCATGCCGCCCACCTGCCGCCGCCTCCAGCGCCGGCTCAGTCTTCAGCGCTCGGCCCGGGAACCATGCGGGTTTGCGCGGCAGATGGAGTGGAGACGGCTGATGGAAGCTTATCCGGCAGGATCAAGAAAGGGCCACCAAACATGAAAAATGTCACCCCAGGGTGACGTTTTCGACGTCCCCTGCCTCGCCAAACTAGTCCTTTTGGTCTAGATCCCGGCGCGTCGCGCCCAACAATCGAGAGCCGATCCATGCGGCCACGCAAAACCGAAGCCGAGAAGAAAAAGCTTGGTCGGCCGTCTTATCGTACGTTTTACAACCAGATTGGATTCCAGGTCGCCAAATCACTTCATGCTGTCATGCGTGATATCGCAAAAGAGAGAAATATAAGGCTGGAAGACATCTATGCGGAGGCTGTCCGTGATTTTTTGGAAATGAGAAGTGATAGCCAGATTCTTTATACACCTGCGCCAATACGTCGGTTTGCGACACGACTTGCCATTCATATAGAGCCGTATTTGGAGGAGGCTGTACGAGCCGCCTGCCTGCAGGACCAGCAGCAGCTGGGTGACTTTTTCCAAACTGCCGTATGGCTCTACCTCAAAGAGCTCGGTCGGCTGCCCTCATAAAATAAGACCTTTTGGTCAGCTGTAAATCTTGCACTCCCGGCGGATCTGTGTCTCTCTGCGTCGGGAGGAGAGTTCCCATGGACGACCCGTCTTCGCCGTCTAAAGCAAACCACCAGCGCCGCTACCGCTCGCGCCTTACCCGGCTAGGCTGGCATGGCTTGTGCACCTATGTCCGGGCTGAACATCGGCTGGCCCTCGAGCGGCTCCGCGACGAATACAGGCTCCCCACGCTGCACGACGCGCTCTACCTGGCGTTGAGCAACTGCCGGCTGGCACCGTTCAGGACGAGCCGCCCCCGCCACGGTGATCTTCCTTGTCTGAGTGCGGAATAGGGCCGATGATGCGCCGCCATGTGCCGCGCATAGCCCTTGCCCGAAATAGCGACGGCACGAACCGAGGAGGAGAAGTCACGATGAGCCCGTGACCTAGCAACCGCACACCCTGAAACGACGAAAGCCCGCTGCGCCAACAGCGGGCCTTACGTCGGGTGTACGGGGCACAACAAAATCCTCCCCGCTGTTATAGCCGCCGCGTTTGCCCGTTGCAAGCGCGAACGCTGAAGCTTGTCCCGCACGCCCTCACATTCACCAGCTGAGGAACGCACCCACAAAGGTGCGAACGGGATGATGCGACCTAAAAACAAGCTCCATGAGACAGCCGAGCCCGTCCGGCCCGGCATCCTCACCCCCAGGCGTCAAGCGGGCCAGAAACGCGCCGCCGAGCGGGCCGCCGACTACCAGGGCTTCACCAAGGCCGTGCCCTCCGTCGACCGGGCCTGCATGGTGCTCCGGGATTCGGCCAAGCGCGGGCCGCTCGGTCAAGCCGTCAGCCAGACGCTGGAGGTCCTGCTGCAGCTGCTGCCGCGTCGCGGCTGGGCCGGCCGGCCGATGCTGCGCATCACCAACGCCACCCTGGCGAGCCACGTCGGCTGCTCCGACCGTCAGGTGCAGCGCCATCTGGCCCGGCTGCACGAGCACGGCGTCATCGACATCCGCTGGGGCCATGCCCATGCCCGCCTGCGCTTCGCCGTCGACGCCGCCGGCAAGACCGAGGATCTGGCCGGCATCGACCTGCGGCCGGCCCTGGTCTTCGTGCACGAGCAGGCCGGGCTCGTCCGGGCGGTCCAGGCCGCCCAGCAGGATTTCCTCGACGTCCAGGCGCAGGCGCAGGAGGCGGTGTGGCAGGCCAAGGTGGCCCTGATCCATGCCACGTCCCGGCTGGGGCCCGAGCGCCACGACGCCATGCTGCAGCGGATCGAGCAGCTGCGGGCTGAGATCGGCCGGCTGTCCCGTACGGCCTTGGGCGGCAAGGCCCTGCCCGACGGCATTGCCGCTGCCATCCGGGCGATGGAGCAGCTCATCTTCCGCGCGCACGGCCTGCGCAGCGAGTGCGAGGATGGCGGCACGGAAGGGGATGAAGCTGAGGATAATCGTCAGGAATTGTCACCCTCGGGCGACATTCCACCCTCCCATATAACAGATTCAAACTACGTTGAATCTGTCGTACCGACGATTCAAGCAAGCTGTCCGGAGGCCGGCCTAGAGCCGGCCAGGGCGGCCGGAACGGAAGGGGCGCACAGCGGCCCTGGAAGCGCGTGGCCGACCGCTCAGGCAGCGGCGGATGAGGAAGCCGATCCGGCAGCGCCCCTACTCTACCGGCGCTGGCTCGGCGCCTATGACGGCAGCAGGCCCCTGCCCAGCGACGAGCTGGCCGAGCTCGAGATCACCGCCCGGCTGCAGGCCCGCCGCATGGGCGTGGCCGCCCGCGTCCTCGAGGCCGCCGTGGAAAGGCATGGGATGGGCCTGACCATCGGCGCGATCCTGTTCGTCGCCACCCTGCCCGGCCGGGCCAGGGTCCGCTCACCGGCGGCACTGCTGGCCTCGCTGCTGCAGCGGCAGCCAGGCTTGCTCACGCCGGAGAGCTTCGCCCGCCGGCCGCACACCGAGCCGCCGTTGGACACGGCCGAGG
>JBATRI010000261.1:0-4921 GCA_049292515.1 Geminicoccaceae bacterium | reverse complement strand
CCTCGGCCCTGCCCGGCGAGCGGGCCGAACCGGCAGGCGCTCGGCTCTGGCCGAGCGGGGCTGGAGGCCGACCGGGGTGGGGCTCAGACCGCACGCCCAGGCCGAGGGGATGACGCCGCATGGAAATCTGGCCGCCACCGGCACAGACTGCAGCTGCCGTGCCTCGGGCGGTGCCGTACCGCTGCCCAGCTTTGGGCTTGGCCGCATCCCCTACCCTGCTTCTGCCAACCGCCCGATCCCTGCTCCCCTAAGGTTGCAACATCCGTGCCTGCGTCGCGCGGTCGGAGGCGATAGCCACCGACAGCGCTTGCCGACGTAGGTTGGGACTGCCAGCGACCGGGATGCACTTGGCCGCATCGGGCGATGGCATCCACCCCGCCGCAGCGGCGGTTCCGATGTCGGCTCAGTCTTTGCAACTGGTCGCGGTAACTCCCAGTCCGGCGCTAGACCGCACACGTAGCAAACAGATTGTAGCGTTGGGGCAAACACATCGCCACTTTTCGAAACCCGTTTGAACGATCGACATCGCCAATGTGTTAGCAACTTGGTGTTAGGCTGTGAACAGCAGCCCTTCCTAAAGGAGCGCCGGCGGCTGAACGTCCCAGTATCGTCGTGATTTGCAGCGGCTTGCTGGTCCGTCTGGACGTGTGCACACGGGTAGGAGCAGCCCAAACATGGCCTGGACCCATCAAAAATAACGCACTGTGTCGTCCTTAGGGCACCCATCTTACCCTAGGTACGCCATGGCATTCCATCTATCTATCTGATAGATAATAATATTTCCTTTATCGAGGCGTTATGTTTGACGTCAAACACTGCCCCTGGTGGACTCTCTCCGAGCTTGCCGCCATCAATGTTTGACGTCAAACATTCTGCCGACAGCATTCTGTGAGGCAGTTTAGGACGAACCGTGGCAAAGGTTATTGCGTTGGCAAACCAAAAAGGTGGCGTCGCCAAAACGACGTCGACCGCCAATCTCGGCTTTGCACTCGCTCTGCGCGGGAGGCGGGTACTGTTGATCGATGCCGACCCCCAAGCGAGCCTTACCATCTATCTCGGTCATCAGCCGTTCGAGTTGCAGGAGCGCGAACGAACCCTCTACTTCGCGCTCGTGCAAGACTACCCTCTTCCCTCTCTTGTTCTCGATGGCTCGCCCGCTCTGATACCATCGAGTATTCGCCTAGCAAAAGCAGACCGTGAGCTGATGCAGGCTATGCGCTACAGTGATACCCTGCTCCGCGATGCTCTGAGCGAACTTCTACCAAGTTACGACCATGTGCTCATCGACTGCATGCCACATCTTGGCATCCTCACCTCCAATGCATTGACTGCAGCCGATCTCGTGCTCATTCCCGTTCGAACGGAGTATCTTTCGATTGAAGGCATCCCGCTCATTCTCGAAGAGATCGAGGAGACACGCGCTAGATCGAATCGCAAACTCGGCATTCTCGGTATTCTACCGACCATGTTCAGCCGGAGCTTTACACAAGACCAGGATGCGCTAGCGGCGCTCGAAGAAATTGCTCGAGTTCAGCACCTGCGCGTCTTCGATCCGATCGCCCGTAGCACTGAGTACGACAAGGCAACGTCGCAAGGCATGCCGACCGTCGTACTGTCGCCCAAGGCTCCGGGGGTTGATGCCTATTATAAGCTCGCAGACGTGATCATCAGCCATGACTAAGCGGGCAGGAACCTCAGCGTTGCAGGATAGGCTCAGCCGCAGCTTCAGCCGCATCCCGGCAGAGGACGTGCCACGGGTATTTCGGCTAAGTCTGGGTGAAATTGAGCCAAACCCCGACCAGCCCCGCAAATATCTAGATCAGGAGGCACTGCGCGAGCTAGCCGGGTCCATCGAGCGACATGGGCTGATTCAGCCTATCATCGTCAAGCGACGCGATGACGGTCAAGAGGGCTACATGTTGGTTGCCGGCGAGCGGCGCTTCAGGGCGCATGCTATGCTCGGGCGTAACGAGATTCTGGCAATTGTGACTCAGGGCGCAGCAGATGAGATCGCCCTGATCGAGAACATTCAGCGTCAGGATCTGCACCCGCTCGAGGAAGCATCGGCATATGCTCGCATGATGCAATCGCATGGATGGACGCAAGAGCAACTGGCGGAGGCTGTAGGCAAGGCGCGGACGACTGTCACTAATATCCTCAAGCTGAACGGCCTTGCCGATTCCATCAAGACCGAATGTGCTCAGCGGGACGATGTTTCCAAGTCGCTGTTGTTCGAGATTGCTCGTCTAGACGATCTTCGGGCTCAGCAAGAGCTTTGGGTCCGGGTGAGGGCAGGGGGGACCGTAAGGGACGTTCGTAGTATCAGTGCCGCCAAGAAGGCCAGTCCGACGAAAGATCGGGGCCAAAGAGATGCTATGGCAAATTTGGCTGCTAGCGGTAGCCGCTTTCTTAAGCAGCTTGAAGCGGCGGACGGTGCTACAGGTGTCAATAATGCCTTGCTCGAGGAGATTACCTCATTGCGACGCGATCTAGCGAGCCTGCTCGAGAAGCTTGCGGCAGGCAAACCCTCAAGGCTTCGACGCGACAGAACCAGCTAGCAATTCATTGGCTAGAACACGAGCTTTGTGGAATTGCTCAACTCTAACACAAGATTCCAGAACCGATGATGATCGAATTGGTACATCAACTCAAGACACTCCGGACTTTGCAACTTAGCGACCGTTCAGCCGTCATGCGGCCAACCAAACTCTCTTAGTCGGATGCAACCATGACAAACGATTCACTTATCCAAAGCTGAGCTGATCGCCGTCAGCAGTCCGTAGGAGCGACTCACCCATGATTGTCGCCGGATCGCTGTGCTCCATGATGCCATTCAGCTGGACCGCCGTCGTCAGGCCAGTATGAAAGACGACCAGCCGGCAATCCACTGCTGCAACGTGGTGGTTCTCGACCAAGGCGATGCTTATTCATTGGATTGGCAGCTGAATCGTCTACTCTGTTTCTGTAACCTGTCGCAGGGCTCGTCTCACGGGCAACTCAAGCAGTCGGATCCTGCCGGCTCCCTTTGCAACTTAGCGACTACCTACGGCCGCAGCATGACTGAAGCCACTTCAGCCGTTGGACCCTGTCGGCTCCCGTTGCAACTTAGCGACCGCGCGCGGTCGCGGCGTGATCGGGGCGGGGGAGGGATATAAGGTTACCCCGACGTTGGTCAAATCGACCATCGCCTCAGGGTAGACGGCCTTGGCAATCTGAATGTCTCGCACAAAGCGAGGCTTGAAGTGCTTGAGTTCTCTGGTTCCCGCCCCAAACTGGGTATGAAGCGATAGCCAGCTAATCTTGGTGGGGCGTTCGAGCACATACAGCCGATAGGCAAGCCAAAGATAAAGGTCCAGCGGCATACAAGTATTTGCCAAAAGTCGGATTGCACTCTCAACTAATGGCACGGGCCGTTGGATGATGGTTCTGTAAAAACCTTCGCTGAGTTCGACGGTATGCTCATCCGCTTCGTTGAAGCCGCGAAAGCTACCGCGAATGATACTGTCCCGAAGTGCTGTCTCACCGTCTTGACCGCTCAAATGGAAACTTAGAAGGCAATGCTCAATTCGATCGGCTTGATCAGCGACCGTACGGTAATTGGTGCCATTGACAGCAACACCCATGGCTTTGAGCCAAGCGTGCATCGAGCGGCCAAGCTCCACATGTCGGGAGCGAGTTCGGACGGCCTCGGTCATGAGGAAGATAAGGATCAATCGGGCCTTAGCACCAAATGGTACGCCACGCATGCGACCGTCGCGCCCCTGCAATGGATGCACCATTAGACTCGCGTACCCGGTTTGGCGTTCCCAGACTGCGCCCGTAGCGATCTCGCGGTGCGGTAGCACGGTCAGGCATAAGCCTGGATGGGTGTAAACCGGGTCAACGCGTTCGTCGGCCAGGAATTGGCTAGCGATCTCGAAGACCCGTCGATCCTCGTTAGCAAATAAACCCAGCTGCGCGGTTCCATGTTCGAGGATCGCGCGATGCACGGGTTGAAGCTGACGGCGGTTATCCACAGGCGGTCGTCCGTTTGCAGTATAGCGACGTCATATTTGATCTATTTGTTATCCTATTAGATATAGAAGTCTAGGTCGCTATGTTGCAAACTTCTCGTCGCTAAGGTGCAAGCGTGGGTCGCTAAGCTGCAAATCGACCCTGTGGATCAACGCCTTGGTCGCTAAGTTGCAAGTCCATCGGTCGCATGCGGTGATCTAATCGATGTCGAACGTGCCCAACCTCGGCGTGGCGGTCGCTATGTTGCAACCGTCCCATTGTTGGCCTGTCTTGGTGAGGTCACCTACCTTGGTTGGATAGACACCTCCACAGCTGGTATCTCGTTTCATACCGGATAAGGGGCTGAGAGTACTCAATTTTTCAGCCAAATTGCCGGCAAGGCCTTGGCCAATCTGGCGACGGAGTCGGTCGCGAACGGGACTGCTGTAAGCGGTTGCCGGAAGCTCAAGCCGCCGTGAGTTAAGGTCGCCGTGGCCGGGATGAGACGGCTATTAGATTAGGGAGCGCCCGAGGTGCTCCGTGCGACGTGAGCCACTGACAGAGCAGGAGAGAGGCTCCTTGCGCGGTCGTCAGTCGGCCCTGGCACTGGCGGTGGCACAGCCGATGACGGTGGGCGGATTGCGATCGATGGTGCTCCAGTCATAGCTCTTGCCTTCGGCTTCCTGGAACGGCTGGACGGCGCAGGTGTAGGTGCCGCCATTGTTCACGACGTCGATGCGGTCGGCGGCGCCGGTGCCGCGGCCGGTGAAGCGCAGGCTGGCGTCGTGGAAGACGTTGTTCTGGATCAGGATGCTGAGCTGCCGTGCCCCCCAGATACCGAGGCCGCGGCCCTGCACGCGCTCGATGCCGCCACGGTTGACGAAGTCGGCGACGATGGTGTCGGCCCACTGGCCCTGGAAGCTGTTGT
>JBATRI010000260.1:0-115064 GCA_049292515.1 Geminicoccaceae bacterium | reverse complement strand
GTCGATGGCGAGCTGCTCGGCCCCGATGCAGACGTCGAGGAAGAGGTCGAGATCGAGGAAGAGGATGCCGTTGTCGTGGCCGACGACGATGCCGAGGAGGACGAGAGTCTGATCGAGGACGCATCCGAGCTAGGTGACGACGAAGAGCTGTCCGACGTCATCGAAAGCGACATTGACGAGGAACCGCGCTGACGCTGCATGTGGGGTCAGATTGCCCCTTGCACCGACAGCCGCACTTCCCTATCTAGCCGTTCACTTCGCGGGGGGCCGTAGCTCAGCTGGGAGAGCGCCTGAATGGCATTCAGGAGGTCGTCGGTTCGATCCCGATCGGCTCCACCAACCCCACCAACGAAAAGCCCGCCCCGGTCGCCGGGGCGGGCTTTTCGTTGTTCGGCCGTAGCGCGCCGAGCCGCTGACCGGCAGATGCAGCCAGATGTATGATGCGGGTGACCCGTGTGGTGCAGCAACGACGCGGTGGCGACCGGCTCGGATCTGCGTGCCAATGCCGGTGCCAGGCAAGCATCGATCGGTATCTACAAGAGCTGCTCGATCTCCTGAACGCTGCCCAGGATATGATCGGCCAGGGCCTCGATCTGGTGTAGCGGCGTGGCACCGGTGCGCACCGCGATCGCGCGGGCGCAACCGGCATTGCGGGCCATCAGCAAGTCGGCCGCGGTGTCGCCAACTACGAGCACCTCGGCTGGCGTGAGATCGCAGGCATTGCAGAACGCGTGGACCATGCCGGGTTGCGGCTTCTCGCCGAAGCCGGCATCCGCGCCGACGACGAAGTCGAGGCAACGGTCGATGCCCAGGCGGACCACTGTGGCATGGGCAATCGCAGTATCGTCCATGGTCGCCATCCCGAGCCGCAGGCCCCGCTGGCGCAGCCGGTGGAACAGGCTGGGCAGATCCCCCACAGGCTGGGGAGGATACCGCTCGAGGTCGGAAAAGTGCCGGAGCACCATCTCGTGGACGTCCAGCCGTCCCGCGACTTCCGGCGTCGCCGACCAGGCGGCCGCGATGTTCTCGTTCGTTGCCCACAACAAAAGGCTGTCATCGGCAAACTCATCGGCATCCGCATCATAGCCGAGCCGGCCCAGGAGTGTACGCGCCAGCGAGTGCGAGCCGCCGAGCCGCGCTGCCATTTCATCGGCCACGCCGACATAGGCTGGAATCCAGGTGGCACGGAAGTCGATCAACGTGCCGTCTTTATCGAATAGTATGCCCCGCAGAACGGCGGCTGCCGACATCAGTTCACACCTTTGTCATGCCGTTGGTCGATACCTGCAATTGCGTGGCAGACCTGGCTGTGGTCCGGTTGCGTCGGCGTAGCGCAGAGCCACTAGCATGGCATTTGACCGAAAGGGAGTGGTAGCGGTGGGTTCAAAGCGTCTGATACTCGCAGTGGTGACCTTAGGCGTTCTCGGTGGCTCGATCGCGGGCGCCCAGGAGGAAAAGGCTACAGGCGTCGTCGCTGTCCGGCAGGCGGCGATGAAGGCCAACGGGGACCACATGACGGCCATCAAGGCGATCCTGACCGAGTACCCGGAGCTGCTGGCCCAGGTCGAATATCACGCCGATGCCATCAAGGAATCTGCGGAGTATACGCCCGCCATGTTCCCGCCCGGCAGCGACCACAGCCCGACCTCGGCCTTGCCGCCGGTCTGGTCGGATGCCGCCGGCTTCAAGGCGGCGTCCGAGAAAGCTGAGGGACTAGCCGAGAAGCTGGCCGATGCGGCGGAAAGTGGCGACGCCAAGGCAACGCTGGCGGCGTTCGCGACGCTGGGGAAGGACGGGTGTGGCGGTTGCCACAGCACATTCCGGAAGAAGGATAGCTGAGACCGGATCGGTGAGGCCGCATTTTCTGGCGCTGGCGATCCTGCTGCTCGCGCCGCTGGCAGCATTCGCGGCTGATACGGCGACGCTCGCCCGCGGCGAGCTTGTTTTCCATATCGGCGGCTGCACCAACTGCCACACGGCCAAAGGGGGTGAGCTGCTCGCTGGGGGCGACGCCATTGCCAGCCCCTACGGCGCGTTCTACGCGCCCAACATCACGCCCGACCCGGAAACGGGGATTGGCGGCTGGAGTGAGGCGGACTTCATTCGGGCCATGCGCGATGGCGTGGCGCCCGATGGCTCACCGTACTACCCGGCTTTTCCCTACACCTCGTTCACGCGGATGGACGACGGTGACCTGAAGGCGCTGAAGGTCTATCTCGACAGCGTGCCGCCGGTGAAGCAAGTCGCACGGCAGCACGACCTCTGGTTTCCGTTCAACCAGCGCTGGGGTATGCGACTCTGGCAGTGGGCTTTCTTCGAGCCGCACCGGTTCGAGCCGGATCCGGGCAAGGACGCCGCCTGGAATCGTGGCGCCTATCTGGTGACCGGGCCCGGTCATTGCGGCGAGTGCCACACGCCGCGCACCTTCTATGGCGTGCTCGAGCAGGACCGCGCCTTTGCCGGCGCCCAGCTCGGCAACGAGAAGGTACCGAACATCACCAGTGAGCCGACAACCGGCCTCGGCAAGTGGAGCGCCTCCGACATCGGCACGGTGCTGCAGCTCGGCATGACGCCCGATGGGGATTTCGTCGGTTCGGAAATGGCCAAGGTCGTGAACAACGGTACCAGCAAGCTGCCGGATGCCGATCTCGCCGCCATCGTCACCTTCATCAAAAGTCTGCCACCGCACTCGTGATCGTCTGACGATGCAGCGGGCTCGTCCACCGCTGGACACATGGTGCTTGACGGCGGTGGCACCCTGCCGCGATCTGCCGCTTTAACGTCAGGGACGGGCACTTCGCATGCGCAAGTTGGTTGGAAGCGTGACCATTCTGGTGGGGCTCGCGGGCTGCGTGCCGGCTAAAATCGTCGCCAGTGACGGGCCGCGTGTGACCTACGAGTGGAACAGCACGGAGACTAAGCTGGACCGGGTCTATTCGCTGGCGATCGACTACTGCGACAGCTGGAATGCGCCGCCACGGGTGGTCGGCGATACCGTCAACGGCGACCAGCACCGCACCACCTTTGCATGTGTGCCACGGCCGACTTTACCGTTGAACAAGATGCTGTAGGCGTAACTCGAGTGCCTCCAGATCGAGCTTTCCGCCTGTGCGTCGGCGTTGCTGTGGATTGTCCTACTCACGTGACACTGGACTTGCCATCGACGTGCTGCCGTTCCAGGCTCGCTTGGTGATTGGCGGGACAGCACGGGTCGCGATCGTCATGGGCTGTGTCGCGGTGGCGCAAGCCGGCGGAGCATGGCGACCCTACTGATCGTCTTGCCGGTATCCGTTGGCCCTGGTGCATGGGATTGGCGATGAGCGATAATGGTGGCGAGCTCGATCTTCGGTCGCTCGACGACGACGAGCTGGTCAAGCAGATGCAGGACGACCTCTATGACGGGCTCAAGCCCGAGGTCGAGGAAGGTGTGCACATCCTGCTGGAGCGCGGCTGGACGCCCTATCGCGTGCTCACCGAGGCTCTCGTCGGCGGTATGACGATCGTCGGCGTCGATTTCCGCGACGGCATCCTGTTCGTGCCGGAGGTGCTGCTCGCAGCCAATGCCATGAAGGGCGGGATGGCGATCCTGCGGCCATTGCTGGTCGAGACCGGCGCGCCGCCGTCGGGCAAGATGGTCATCGGCACGGTCAAGGGCGACATCCACGACATCGGCAAGAACCTGGTTGGGATGATGATGGAAGGCGCCGGGTTCGAGGTGATCGATCTTGGCATCAACTGCGACGTCGACAAATATCTGAACGCGCTGGAACAGCACAAACCCGACATCCTCGGCATGTCGGCGCTGCTGACCACCACCATGCCCTACATGAAGGTGGTGATCGATACGATGAAGGAGCGGGGTATCCGCGACGACTATGTGGTGCTGGTGGGCGGTGCGCCGCTGAACGAGGCCTTCGCCGACGCCGTGGGTGCCGACGCCTATTGCCGTGACGCTGCCGTCGCGGTCGAGACTGCGAAGAACTATGTCGCCCGCCGCCACAACCAGCGCACCGCCGCCAGCGCCTGAGCACGCGGCCGCCACGCGGACGCTGCTGATCGCCTGCGGCGCGCTGGCACGGGAGACGCTGGCTGTGATCGAGGCCAGCGGTCTGTCACATCTGGACGTCACGTGTATTTCGGCGATGCTGCACAACCGTCCGGAGCGCATCGCCGATGCGGTACGCGCCAAGATCCGTGAGCATCGCGACCGGTATGCGCGAATCCTCGTGCTGTATGGTGACTGTGGGACCGGAGGCGGGCTCGACCGGGTGCTGGCCGAGGAGGGGGTCGAGCGTATCGCCGGCCCGCACTGCTACGCCTTCTATGCCGGCGAGAAGGTGTTCGGTGCGCTCGCGGATGCCGAGCCGGGGACATTCTACCTTACCGACTTCCTGGTTCGGCAATTCGACACGCTGGTGATCGAAGGGCTGGGCATCGATCGACATCCGGAGTTGTTGCCGATGTATTTCGGCAATTACACCCGGCTCATCTATCTGGCCCAGACCGACGACGTGGCGCTGCGCTTGGCGGCGCAAGCCGCGGCAGGGCGCCTTGGCCTGAAGTACGAATACCGTTTCACCGGGCTTTCCGGCCTCGCCGACTTCGTGCGGTCGGCCGCCTGAGGACTGTGACATGGCCGACAGGGTGGTCGTTTTCTGGCGGGACATACCCGCCCAGGTGATCGTCAAGGCTGGCCGCAGAACGGCAAGGCGGCAACTCGGAGAGCGCTTCGAGCAGGCGATCGATCGCGCCGCGATGCGCGCCCAGCTCACCGGCACCGACGCCTATCTCGAGCAGTGGCGGCGGGCGGAGCCGGTGCCTTGCGGTGAAGATCTCGAGGCCGAGGCGACCGCGGCTGCTGCTGTCCTGGAGGCCGAGTACACACCCGAGCGGCTGCGGGAGCTCGTGGCCCGCGGCGGCAGCGCCGGCTGAGCTGGCGTGTATGCCGTCCGCCTCTGGTCTATTCGCCATGCCGGTTTCTGGGAAGGCTTCTACCGGCGGTTCGAGCACGTGTTCCTGGCCGCGGACCCGGTGCTGCGGCGAATCGGGTTCGGGCGGCTGGAGCGGCCGGTGGCTGCAGTCGAGCGTTCGATCAAAGGTTTGCTGTTCGACTGTCAGATGTGCGGCCAGTGTGTGCTGAGCTCCACCGGCATGTCCTGCCCGATGAATTGCCCCAAGCAGATGCGCAACGGCCCCTGTGGAGGCGTGCGCCCCGATGGTCATTGCGAGGTCAGGCCCGACATGCGCTGCGTCTGGGTGCAGGCCTGGGAGGGATCGCGGCGGATGATCGAAGGCGACCGGATCGCCGAGCTGCGACCGCCGGTCGACCATCGGCGCCGCGGTAGCTCGTCCTGGCTTGGGGTGCTGCGCGAGCGTCGTGGATGATGGCCCAGGACGATCGACGTCTCGTCGACCCGGGCGATCCGCTGCCACCGCTGCCTGGCCACAGCTCGCGGGGCAGGCTCGAGCGGGTGCTGCGCGCGGGTCGGTTTGCCGTCACCTCGGAGCTCAACCCGCCCGACTCGGCCGACGCTCGCGAGGTCTACGACCGGGCGGTGGTGCTCTCCGAGGTCTGCGACGCGATCAACGCCGTCGATGCGTCGGGTGCGCACGTCCACATGTCCAGCGTCGGCATCTGCGGGCTGTTGACCCGTGCCGGCTACGCCGTCGTCTTGCAGATCTCCTGCCGTGACAAGAACCGCATCGCCATCCAGGGCGATGTCTTGGGTGCCGCGGCCATGGGGGTCGCCAACATCCTCTGCCTGACCGGCGATGGGGTGCAGTGCGGCGACCAGCCGGAAGCCAAGCCGGTGTTCGACCTCGACAGCATCAGCCTGTTGCAGACCATTCGTACCATGCGCGACGAGAGCCGGTTCCTGTCTGGCCGCAAGCTGAACGCGCCGCCGCAGGTGTTCCTTGGCGCCGCCATCAACCCGTTTGCGCCGCCGCACGACTACCGCCCGATCCACTTCGCCAAGAAGATCGCGGCCGGCGCCCAGTTCGTGCAGACCCAATATTGCTACGACGTGCCCCTGCTGCAGCGCTTCATGGCGCGCGTGCGCGAGCAGGGATTGCACCAGAAATGCTTCATCCTGGTCGGTGTCGGCCCGCTGGCTTCGGCGAAGACCGCTCGCTGGATGCGCTCGAGCGTGCCGGGCGTGCATATACCAGACGCCGTCGTCGAGCGGATCGAGCAGGCCGGTCCGCCCAAGGCGCAGAAAGCCGCGGGCAAGCAGCTCTGCATCGAGCTGATCCAACAGATTCATGCGATCGAGGGCGTGCACGGGGTGCACCTGATGGCCTACCGCCAGGAAGAGTTCGTCTCGGAGATCATCCAGGATTCGGGTGTGCTCCAGGGTCGGGCCCGCCGGGCACGCTCGCTACTTCAAAATGGAGGCGCAACCGCATGACCGACACCGTCGTGAGCTCGGCCAACCGAACGGTCGTCATCGGGTTCGAACGCCCGTTTTGCATCATCGGTGAGCGGATCAATCCCACCGGTCGCAAGAAGCTCGCCGCCGAGATGGCGGCCGGCGATTTCTCGACGGTCGAGCGCGACACGCTGGCGCAGGTCGAGGCAGGCGCGCACATGCTGGACGTCAATGCGGGCATCCCGCTGGCTGACGAGCCGGCCATCCTGGCTCGGACGATCCAGCTCGTGCAGTCGCTGACCGACCTGCCGCTCTCGATCGACAGCTCGATCGTGGCGGCCCTGGAGGCGGGGCTCGCCGTCTACAAGGGCCGGCCGCTGGTCAACTCGGTGACCGGCGAGGAGGAGCGGCTCGAAGCCGTGCTGCCGCTGATCAAGAAATACGACTGTGCCGTGGTGGCGATCTCCAACGACGAGACCGGCATCAGCGAGGACCCCGACGTGCGCTTCGAGGTGGCGAAGACGATCGTCCATCGGGCGCAGGACTATGGGATCAAGCCCAAGGACATCGTGGTCGACCCCTTGGTGATGCCGATCGGTGCGTTGGGCAATGCCGGCAAGTCCGCCTTCCACCTGCTGCGCCGTCTGCATGACGAGCTCGAGGTCAACAGCACCTGCGGCGCCTCGAACGTCAGCTTTGGCCTTCCGAACCGCCACGGTCTGAATGCCGCCTTCCTGGCGATGGCCGGACTGGCCGGCATGACGTCGGCCATCATGAACCCGCTGCACCTCGAAGAGATGCAGGGCGTGATGGGAGCCGACGTGATGCTCGGCAAGGACGAGCATTGCCGCCGCTGGCTTGCCAAGTTTCGCGAGGCTCCAGCCGAGGGCTCCGCGGCGGCCATGGCACGGGCCGACCGTGGCGACCGGCGCCGGCGCCGTGAAGGCGCCGCTGGATGAGCGACGCGCTCGTCGTCTTCACCCCGTCGGGCAAGCGTGGCCGCTTCGCGCTGGGAACCCCGATCTTGACAGCCGCCCGCCAGCTCGGCGTCGACATCGACAGCGTCTGCGGCGGGCGGGCGATCTGCGGCCGCTGCCAGGTGACGGTGGGCGAGGGGGCCTTTGCCAAGCATGGCATCAGCAGCGCTGCCAGCCATCTCAGCTCGTTCTCGGCGACCGAGCAACGCTATCAGGAGAGGAAGAGCCTCCAGGCTGGGCGCCGCCTCTCCTGCCAAGCCATGCTGCAGGGCGATATCGTCATCGACGTGCCGGCGGACAGCCAGGTCCACAAGCAGGTCGTGCGCAAGCGGGCCGAGGTCAGGGCCATCGAGCTCGATACGCTCACCCGCCTCTATTATGTCGAGGTGGAAGAGCCCGACATGCACAAGCAGCGGGGCGATTTCGAGCGGGTCGAGGAGGCGCTGCGGGCCCAGTGGGGCCTCGGGCGGATGAGCATCGACCTCACGCCGCTGCGGGATCTGCAGAAGCTCCTGCGCAAGGGCGGCTGGAAGCTCACTGTCGCCGTGCACAAGGGTGAGCGGATCGTGGCCGCCTGGCCGGCCTTCCACGACACGCTCTACGGCATCGCGATCGACGTCGGCTCGACCACCATCGCCGCCCATCTTTGCGATCTGCATACCGGCGAGGTGCTGGCGTCGTCCGGGATGATGAACCCGCAGATCCGCTTCGGCGAGGATCTGATGTCGCGGGTGTCCTACGCGATGATGAACCCAGGTGGCGAGGTGGAGATGACCGCCGCCGTGCGCACGGCCGTCGACGAGCTCGTGCGCGAGCTGTGTGCCGAGGCGAAGGCTGATCCCGAGGACGTGCTGGAGCTGGTCTTCGTCGGCAACCCGATCATGCATCACCTGCTGCTGGGCATCGACCCGGTAGAGCTTGGGGGTGCTCCCTTCGCGCTGGCCACGGACAGCGCTGTCGAGCTCCTCGCCCGGGACCTCGACATATCCACCGTCAACGCCGGAGCCCGGGTCTACATACTGCCGTGTATCGCCGGGCACGTGGGGGCTGACTGCGCGGGCGTGGTTCTATCCGAGACGCCCTACCTGAACGACGAGATCACGCTGCTCGTGGATGTCGGGACCAATGCGGAGATCGTGCTCGGCAACCGCGACCGCCTCCTCGCCTGCTCCTCGCCCACCGGCCCGGCGTTCGAAGGTGCCCAGATCGGCAATGGGCAGCGCGCGGCACCGGGTGCGATCGAGCGGGTGCGACTCGACAAGGAGACGCTAGAGCCGAGGTTCAAGGTGATCGGCTGCGATCTCTGGTCGAACGAGCCCGGCTTTGCCGAAGCCACCTCCCATACTGGTGTCACTGGCATCTGCGGCTCGGGGATCATCGAGGCCCTGGCCGAGATGTATCTGGCAGGGCTCATCACCACCGACGGGGTGGTCGATGGCACGTTGGCTCCGCGCAGCCCCCGCGTCCGGGGCACCGGCCGGACCTTCGGCTATGTTCTCCATACCGGCGAACCCGAGATCGTCGTCAGCCAGAACGACATCCGGGCGATCCAGCTGGCCAAGGCCGCCCTCTACGCCGGCGCGCGCCTGTTGATGGATCGGCTGGGCGTGGAGACCGTGGGCAGGGTTACGCTGGCAGGGGCCTTCGGCAGCCACATCGACCCGCTCCATGCCATGGTGCTGGGCATGATCCCCGACTGCCCATTGGATAAGGTCGGCTCCGCAGGCAACGCTGCCGGCACCGGGGCACGCATCGCCCTCCTGAACGGCAAGGCGCGGGCCGAGATCGAGGCCGTCGTAGGACGGATCGAGAAGGTGGAGACCGCGATCGAGCCGCGTTTTCAGGAGCATTTCGTGGCGGCAATGGCGATCCCGCACAAGACCGCCTCCTACCCGAATCTGAGCACGGTCGTCAGTCTGCCCCTACCAAGGAACCCACCAGAGGCCGGCGGTCGGCGCCGACGACGTTCAGGCTGAGTGCCGAGACGCGCGGCTCACGCCGGACCATGCATCTCGACGACCTGTTGCCGGATACCAACGGCCGGGTTGGTGCCGTCCGGGGCGAACCGCAGCGCCAGCACGACCGTGATAAGTCCCACCAAGACCAGTGGGCTCAGTAGCAGGAGCATGGACGGTGCGTGGCGCAACTGCATCTCGGTCGCTCGGCGGAACTGACTCCTGCCTCTTCACCGACCCGGTATCGGGTCAGCACGGCAGCACGGAGATCAAAACATCGGGTCGTCGATACATACGATATAGATCACCTCAGCGATGTGGCATTGGCCCAACGTTCGGCAGATTGCCGCAGGTACGCATGGCCAGAGCACCTTTCGATCTGTCTTGCCACTATCGGCGGCGCAACAATCCGGCCGACTGGGGGATTGTGCAGGTGCGGCCAATCATCTTGCTCTTCGGCTGGGTTTGGTCATTTGGAGAGCGAGATGGTATTACGCGATATCAGCATATTGCACTGCAGCATGAGGGCGCGATGTACGATCAAAGCGTAGTTTCCCTGGCCGGCCGCAGAGGTCTGATTACCGGGATCGCCAACAAGCAGTCGATTGCATGGGGTTGCGCCAAGGCGTTCCGCTTTCTCGGTGCCGAGCTTGCCGTCACCTATTTGAACGAACGGGCTAGGCCCCACGTCGAGCCGCTGGCGCAGGAACTCGAGGCCTCGATCCTGGCGCCGCTGGATCTGCGCGAGGAAGGTCAGTTGGAGGCGGTGTACGCGCAGATAGAGCGTGAATGGGGCAAGCTCGACTTCGTCCTCCATTCGATCGCGTTCGCGCCCCGGGACGATCTGCACGGCCGGGTGGTCGACTGCTCCAAGGCAGGCTTTCTGCAGGCTATGGACATCTCGTGCTGGTCGTTCCTGCGGATGGCCAAGCTCGCCGAGCCGCTGATGGTCGATGGCGGGGCGCTGTTCTGCATGAGCTACTATGGATCGCAGCGGGTGGTCGAACACTACAATCTGATGGGGCCGGTCAAAGCCGCGCTGGAAAGCGCCACGCGCTATATGGCAGCCGAACTCGGACCCAAGGGCATTCGCGTCCATGCCATTTCCCCGGGGCCGCTCAAGACCCGCGCCGCATCCGGCATCGCCGAGTTCGACGAACTGCTCGACCGAGCGCAGGAAAAGGCGCCGATGCATCGGCTGGTGTCGATCGACGATGTCGGTCTGGCGACGGCGTATCTGGCTACCGACGCCGCCAAGCTGATCACCGGCCAGACACTCTACATCGACGGTGGCTACAACATCATCGGCTGACGCCGCGACCTCAGGCCGCCGCTCGGAAGCGGCTGCGGGCAGCGGCCAGGGTGCGCTCGGCGACCTGCTCGGCCTGAGTCCGGATCTCCGGCACCGCGGTGATGTCCCAGAGCGCGCCGCGGGTCACCGGCCCGACGCCGAACAGATGCGGTAAGGGTTGACCCCGGGCGTCAAGAATGGCGCCATGGATCGTGCAATCGACGCCCAAGCCCAGCGGTGCCGGTCGAATCAGCTCATCGGCCTGAAGCTGGCGTAGGAGAGGCTCGTCGCTCTGGCAGTAGTCGGTGTTGATGCCGGTGCAATCGATAATCCGCTGGGCCACGATCTCGCGCGTCTCCTGCTCGCCCTTGGCTCGCCAGACCACCTTTAGCCGACCCGCCGCAGGTTCGATGGAATCGACTCGACCAGCATCGACATGCAGTACGCCAGATGCGCGCAGCGATGCCACGATGGCACCGATCGACGGCGCCATGCGATGGCGATGCACCTCCCACCACGGCCGCACATGCCGCACGAAGCGAGCCTTGTCAGCCGGTGAGAGCCCGGCCCACAAAGCTTGCACCTGCGGTCGTAGGGCGTCGATCACTGCCCGCCAACCGACCGCCTGCGCGCCATTGCGACGGACCTCGCGGCGAACGGCCCGGAACAGGGACAACAGCGATCGCCGATCGTCTGCATGCAGCCTAATCTCGGCGCCCGGCTTGGCGGGGGCATGGCTCTGTGGCAGCAGCCCACGCCTTGAGATCGCGTGGATCGGCCCTTCAAACCCCTGCTGGACCAATGCCAGGCACGCATCGATCATGCTGAGGCCGGTACCGAGCATGACGACCGGGAGGCCAGGTTCGAGCGGCATGGTGGCCGCTTCCGACCAGGGACTGGCGACGAAGCCAGCCAGGCGAGGACCAGCCGGGGGGAGGTTGCCCAGCGCCAGAACCGCAGCATCCATGTGGTAACAGCGACCATTGCCCGTTTCGAGCTCCAGGCCGCCGTTCCGCGGGTGCATCGCCGTGGCGGTATCTGCAATCAGGTAGAGATTGTCCGCGCCGTCCTGGCGTGCAATCGCGTCGCGCAGGAGTTCCTGGACATAGCTGCCGAACACCGAGCGGCGCACGAATGTGCCGGCGATCGTGCGCTCGCCGGCTGCGGCACGGCGCTCCGGGGTGAGCCCTTCGAGCCAGCGGACGAAGTGGTCGGGCTCGTCACCGAACGCACTCATGTTCTCCGCACGGGTATTGACCAGATGGCCAGTATTGCTGGTGCCATAAGCCAAGCCCGGACCGATACGGCCGCTGCGCTCGACCAGGTAGACCCGCTCACCCGGCTCACAGCGCCAAAGCAGGTGGATGGCCGTCATGACGCCGCTGAAGCCGGCGCCGATGACGGCGATCCGGCAGCCTTCGCGTGCCATTATCGTTCCTCCCTGTCGCCTGTGGAACGGCTGCCTAGGCCGCTTCGGTAAACACCCTCGCGTTGCGCGCTCGAATCTGGACCTCGAGACCAGCGCGCAGCGCCAGCTCACGATGGCGACTGCGCGGCACCTCGGCCTCGACCGGTTCGGCGATACCCTGCACCTCCAGCTCGACACGCACGATGGGACCCAGCGTGCTGACATGCAGCACCTTGGCCCTGGTCCCATCCTCCCCCGTTGAGCGGGCCAGGATCTCGATATCCTCTGGCCGGATATAGGCGAACCCACGCCCGATCAGCTCGACCGGCTCGGCAGGGCCAGTCTCGATCCCGAACTCCTGATGCCAGATCCGGGCCCGGCCACGCGCGACGGTGCAAGGCATCCGGTTCACATGGCCCAGAAACTCGTAGACAAACGGGGTCGCCGGCGTGTCGTAGACCTCGTCCGGTGTGCCGACCTGCTCGATCTTGCCGTTGCTCATCACCACCACCCGATCGGCGAGCTCCAGCGCCTCCTCTTGATCGTGCGTGACGAACACGGAGGTCAGCCCCATCTCCTCGTGCAGGCGGCGCAGCCAGCGGCGCAACTCTTTACGGACTTTGGCGTCGAGGGCACCGAACGGCTCGTCGAGCAGCAGAACGCGGGGCTCGATCGCCAGTGCGCGAGCCAGTGCCACGCGCTGGCGCTGGCCGCCGGAGAGCTGCGAGGGATAGCGCTGGGCGAAGCCCTCGAGCTGGACGAGCTTGAGCAGCCGCATCACGCGCTCAACGATCTCGGAATCGCGTGGCCGCAGCCGACGCGGCTTGACGCGCAGGCCGAAGGCGACGTTCTCGAACACCGTCATGTGGCGGAACAGGGCATAATGCTGGAAAACGAACCCGACATTGCGCGCACCGACATGCGTGCCGCTGGCGTCGATCCCGTCCATCTTGATCTTGCCGCTGGTCGCGAAGTCGAGCCCGGCGATGATCCGCAGGAGGGTCGTCTTGCCCGAGCCCGAGGGGCCGAGCAGTGCCACGAGCTCACCGTCCTTGATGTTCAGTGAGACGCCGCCGAGTGCGGTGAAGCCGTCGAACTGCTTCACCACTTCCTTCACCTTGATGCTCATGGCGCTTCTTTCCCCAAGGGTTCAGTGGCGGCGTGCGGCGGCGAGTTCGGCTCCGAACCGCCACTCGAGCGTCGACTTCAACACGAGTGTCACCAAGGCCAACAGCGCCAGCAGTGACGCCACGGCGAACGCACCGACGAAATTGTACTCGTTGTAGAGGATCTCGACGTGCAGCGGCATGGTGTTGGTGAGGCCGCGAATATGGCCTGAAACCACCGATACGGCGCCGAACTCGCCCATGGCGCGTGCGTTGGACAACAGCACGCCGTAGAGCAGGCCCCATTTCACATTGGGCACGGTCACGCGCCAGAAGGCCTGCCAGCCCGAGGCGCCGAGTGACAGCGCGGCCTCCTCGTCCTCGGTGCCCTGCTCCATCATCAGCGGAATCAACTCACGGGCGACGAACGGGAACGTCACGAACACCGTCGCCAGGACGATGCCGGGCACCGCGAAGATCACCTGGAGGTGATACTCCTTCAGGAACGGCCCGAACCAGCCCTGCGCGCCGAACAACAGTACGTAGATCAGACCGGAGATCACCGGGCTGACCGAGAACGGCATGTCGATCAGCGTGATCAGGAGGCTCTTGCCCTTGAACTCGAACTTGGCGATCGCCCACGATGCGCACAGACCGAACGCCAGATTGAGCGGTACGGCGATGGCGGCAACGAGCAGGGTTAGCCGGATCGCGGCCAGCGCGTCGGGTTCGACGATGGCGGTCAGGAATGCGCCGACACCGTTTCGCAGCGCCTCGGCGAACACGGACAACAATGGTACCAGCAGGAACAGGCTGAGCCAGACGACCACCAAGGTGATCAGCAGGAAGCGCACCAGCCGCGTCTCGCTGGCCGGATGCAGCTTGGAGTTGGAGTAAGCGAGGGTGGTGGCCATGTCGGTTCTCCTTTAGGCCGACATGCGGCGGCGGGCCCAGGATTGCACCAGGTTGATCACCAGGAGCATCGCGAACGAGGCCAGCAGCATGATCGTGCCGATCGCGGTGGCTCCGCCGTAGTCGAACTCCTCCAGGCGGATGATGATCAGCAGCGGTGCGATCTCCGACACGTAGGGCAGATTACCGGCGATGAAGATGACGGAACCGTACTCGCCGACGGCTCGCGCGAATGCGAGAGCGGCACCGGTGAGCATCGCCGGCGCCAGTGATGGCAGGACCACCCGCACGAGCGTTTGCACCCGCGTGGCGCCCAACGTGGCCGACGCCTCCTCGACGTCGAGGCTGAGGTCCTGCATGACCGGCTGCACCGTGCGCACCACGAACGGCAGGCCGATGAAGGTGAGCGCGATAATCACGCCCAACGGCGTGTAGGCGACCTTGATGCCGAATGGGTCGAGGAATTGCCCGATCCAGCCGTTGGGCGCGTAGATGGCGGCCAGAGCAATACCTGCCACCGCCGTCGGCAGCGCGAACGGTAGGTCGACGGTGGCGTCCAGCAGGCGCTTGAACGGGAAGTCGTAGCGTACCAGAACCCATGCCACGACCGTCCCCATCACCAGGTTCAGCATGGCCGCGGCGAACGCAGCGCCGAAGCTCAGCTTGAGCGCCGCCAGCGTGCGTGGATCCGTGCCGATGGCCCAGAACTGGGGCCACGTGAGCGTCGCGGCCTTGAGGAACATGCTCGCGAGCGGGATGAGCACGATAAGGCTCAGGTAGGTCAGGGTCAGCCCGAGCGCCAACCCGAAACCCGGGATGACGCTCGGCTGCCGAAACCTTAGAGCCGAGCTGAGGCTCGCTGCCATGGTCAGTTGGTCGGCTTGTAGATCTGGTCGAACACGCCACCGTCACCGAAGTGCACGGCCTGCGCCTCCTTCCAGCCACCGAATTTGTCGATACCGAACAGCTCGACCTTGGGGAACCGGGCGATGTCCTCGGCAGAGGCCAGGTCAGGCTTTACCGGCCGGTAATAATGCTTGGCAGCCAGCTTTTGACCGTCAGGCGAGTACAGGTACTGGAGATACGCCTCAGCAACTTTCCGGGTACCCTTGGCGTCGACATTGCCGTCGACCACCGCAACCGGTGGCTCGGCCAGGATGCTCTCGCTTGGCACAACAATCTCGAATTTGTCGGCGCCAAACTCATTCTGCACCAGAAAAGCTTCGTTCTCCCACGCGAGCAACACGTCGCCGAGCCCGCGCTGGGCGAAGGTCGTGGTCGAGCCGCGGGCGCCGGTGTCGAGCACAGGGACATTACGGAAGAGGTCGCCCAGATAGGCCTTGGCCTTCCCTTCGTCTCCGCCGAAGTGATCGAGCGCCCAGCCATATGCGGCAAGATAGTTCCAGCGGGCTCCGCCCGAGGTCTTCGGATTGGGTGTGATCACGGCGACACCCGGCTTCGCGAGGTCGCCCCAATCCGAGATACCCTTCGGGTTGCCTTTGTGAACGAGAAACACGATGGTCGAGGTGTAGGGTGAGCTGCTATCGGGGAGTCGGGCCTGCCAGTCCTTGGGCAGCTTGTCGCTCTTGTCCGCAATCGCGTCGATGTCGGCGGCCAAAGCCAGGGTCACGACATCGGCATCGAGCCCGTCGATCACCGCGCGCGCCTGCTTACCCGAGCCGCCATGCGACTGCTGGATGGTCACGGTCTCGCCGGTCTCTGCCTTCCAGTGATCGGCGAATGCCTTGTTGAAATCCTGATAGAGCTCGCGGGTTGGATCATACGACACGTTCAGCAGAGTCGTGTCGGCTGAGGCGGGTACACTCCAGAGCAACGTCGCCAACGCGGTGGCGGCGAGCGCGGAGCGGCGATGAACTCGAATCATGTGACTCTCCTAGGCCTTAGGTTCCCAAAACCACCTAATGTCTATAGTTTGTATAGTGTTTTATTCGAAAACGATAGCTCAGGCTACCGTCGCCATCAGATGGTCATCAAGCTTGCCACCCAGCGCATCCGCCAAGGTGGTACGGTCGAGAATTTCCGACATCGCATCGCGTACCGTGCGCATCACCTTGCGGATGGAGCATGTCCGCTCATCGCTGCAATCCGCACACTTCCGGTAGCCGGTGATGCTGGCACAGGGCAACGGCGCGATCGGTCCGTCCATGGCGCGAATCACCTGCCCGAACGTGATCGTGTCGGCGGGCCGGGCCAAGCAGTAGCCGCCGCTGCGCCCGCGCTGGCTATGCGCAAAGCCGTGCCGCTTGAGTTCGACGAGGATCAGCTCGAGGAACTTCTTCGGCACATTCTGGCGATCGGCGACCTCCTGGATCAGCACCAACTCATCCCCTGAAGCCTCGGCCAGCATCAACAGCGCCCGCAACGCATACTTGGCTTTTTGCGATAACATGCATCTTCTCTATTAGGTCCATGGAGATTAACTGGATGCCGCGTGCTGTCAAGGCCCTATGGCGGTTCCGGTCGCATCGGCGTATCGGAAGGTGGTCCGGTAGGAGGGATGCGGCTATCGCGATGACACCGAGATCCATCGGATATGCGTTTGGCGTCGTCATGCTTACCGCCGCACCGGCGCAGGCACGGGATCCGCTGCTGCTGCAGCAAGCCCTGCTTCCGGACGAAGCCGGCACCGCCTTCATGCTGATCGATCGTGACCAGGTGATGCTTGTCCGCGGGAAGAAGACCAAAGGCATCGCACAGGTGGTGGACGTATTGCTGAACGCGGAGCCACCGCTGACGCTTGAGCTGCGCTGTATTGATCAGGCGGCAGCCAGCCAAGTGATCGAGGCACTTCGTCGGGGCGGCCCAGCTACGCTGGATGTCTCCGGGAGATGCCACCTCTGAGTCCGGGAAGGCTTAGAGCTCGTCTTCGAGCCGCTCGCACAATGTTTCCAGCACCTTGACTCGCGCCCATTGCTTGTTCTCGGCTTCGACCAGGGTCCATGGCGCGTAAGTCGTGCTGGTATGGTCGATCATCTGGCCAATCGCTTCATGGTACTGCACCCACTTGTCCCGATTGCGCCAGTCGTCGGCGGTAATCTTGAACTGTTTATACTCGACTTCCTCGCGCGCCTCGAACCGGCGCAGCTGCTCGTCCTGGCTGATCGCCAGCCAGAACTTGGTGACAATGATGCCGTCGTTGGTCAGGTCTTCCTCGAAATCGTTGATTTCGCCGTAGGCACGACGCCACTCGCCCTCGGCGGCGAAGCCTTCAACTCGTTCGACCAGTACTCGACCATACCAGGAACGATCGAAAAGGGCCACGTGGCTCCGGCGCGGGATGTGCCGCCAGAACCGCCACAGATAGGGCCGGGCCTTTTCTTCGTCAGTCGGCGCCGCGATCGGATGGGCGCGGTAAAGGCGTGGGTCGAGGGCTATCGTGATGCGGCGGATCGCACCACCCTTGCCGGCGGCGTCATGGCCTTCGAAGGCTACCACCAGGGCCCGATCACGGAAGGCCTTACGCTGAACCAGCTCGACCAGTCGGATCTGGGCAGCGTCGCGACGTTCCTTGTAGGCCGTGTCGTCGAGGGAAAGCGAGAGGTCGAGCGCATCGAGGGCGTTGCGTTGGTCGATGTTGGGGATCACTGCCAGCGCCGGCGTTGGCGCTAGGGCGGGCGGGCCTGCCAAGCGCCGCCGCAACGTCGCCAGGATTGTGCGGCCGAAGGTCAGGTCGCGATATTCCGGATCGTCGCAGGGCAGCACCGTCCAAGGCGCCACAACGGTGCTGGTCCGACGTACGAACTCTTCGACGATCGGCCGCACGGCCTTTCGGTGCCGGACATCGGCCCACTCCTCCATGGCCCGGCTCGCTCCGCCGGTTCGTTTGGCGAACGCGTCGAGCCGCCGCTTCTGCTCCTTGGCGGACAGCACGAGCAGGAACTTCAGCAGGATCGTGTCCTCGCTGGTCAACATCTCCTCGAAGCGATTGATCGACGCCAAGTCGCGCTCGAAGCGGCCCTTGCCGATCTGGCCCTCGACATGACGGCGCAACGGGTCCGAGTACCATGAGCCGAACACGATGTTGATCCGCCCTTTGGGCGGCAGGTCACGCCAATAGCGCCACATCGGCGGTCGGGACCGCTCCGCGTCGTCGGGCTCGCCGTAGGCCTCGACCCGGACATGGCGGGGATCGAACCATTCCAGCAGATGGTGGATCACCTGCCCCTTGCCGGCGCCGTCCATGCCGGTGATCAGGATGACCACGGAAAACGGCTTCTTGTCGACCATAGCCAACTGCGCCTCGAGCAGCGCCGTGCGTAGGAGGGGCTCCTCGCGGCGGTAGGTCTCCTTGTCGAGCTTGTGCTCGATCAGCGCCGATTCGAACATGGCCTCGTCCCCAACCCGATATCCAGCCGCCGACCGGCCTGCCTGCTCAGGCTGGCCCTGCTGGGCTGTCCGGCATAGTCTGCCCGATGGCCAACCACAACCATACCGGGATACCCACGATGAGCCGAGCTTTCGTCAAGGATGACGATCAAACCGGCGGGGCGGTGCAACTGTCGGACCGCCCCATCAGCGCTGGTCCCAACCTGGTCACGCCACGCGGGCTGCGCGAGATCGAGCGTAAGGTCGACGAGCACCGGCTCGAACTCGCCGAGGCAACCGCTGCCGGACGCCCCGAGGCCGCCGCGCGGGCTGGCCGCGAGCTTCGCTATTGGTCCGCACGCCATGCCACGGCCCAAGTTGTCGAGCCGCCTGCCGCCGTGGAGACGGTGGTATTCGGCGTAGCCATCACCGGCCGACGCGAAAACGGTGGCGTGCTGCGTCTGCGGATCGTGGGTGAGGACGAAGCGGACCCGACGCAGGGCCGCATCGCCTGGACAGCGCCAGTGGCCCGGGCCCTCATGGGCGGCGAGCCTGGCGAGGTGCGCGACCTGCCCACCGGCATGGTCGAGATCGTGGCGATCGACGCTGAGCCTGAACCGGTGGATTGATGGTGGCGGCCGTGAGATGCTCCCAAGCGGGAACAGACGGGAGGCGCGCTCATGACGGATCTGCAGCCGGGCATCACGCCCGCGGGCAAGGGGCAGGACGACGTCGTCTGGAACGTTCTGGGTCACCGCTACCTGCTCAAGGCCGAATCGACAGCGACATTCTGCTTTGAGACGCTGGACCCACCCGGCACCTTCGTGCCGTTGCACATCCATCCGCACCAGGACGAGTTCATCTTCGTGCTGGAGGGCGTGATGGACCTGCAACTGGGCGAGACCAAGCTGCAGGCGCATGCGGGCGATCTGGTCCGGATGCCACGTGGCGTGCCACATTCTTACGCCAACAATCAGCCCCAAGCTGCTCGCGCCCTGTTCTGGGTCGCGCCTGCCGGGCGCCTGCGCGAGCTCTTCGATCGCCTGCACGACCTCACCGACGTTGCCGAGGTCGTCCGCCATTCGGCCGAATGCGAGGTGGACTTTCTGCCGCCGGCCTGACGGTCAGCGCCGGTCGAGATTGGCCAGGGCCACGCCGGCCACGGTGATCACCATACCCGTGATCTCGACCGGTCCCAGGCGTTCCCCGAACAAAGGCCATGCGATCAGGGCGGTTGTCGGTGGGACCAGAAAAAACAGGCTCGCCACCCGGGCAGCGGCACCGCGGCGGAGCAGTATGTAGAGCAGGCTGATTGCTCCCAATGACAGCACGAGGACCAGCCACAGCAGGGCGAAGACAAGTTCGGGGGTCCAATCGATGCGCCGAGTCTCGAACAGCAGAGCACCCACCCAGCAGGCGGCGGCAGCCGCGGCAAACTGCACGAGATTGCCTGTGCGCAGATCCTGCGCGGTGCAGAAACGCTTCTGGTAGAGCGTGCCCACGGTGATGCCGGCGAGCGCCAAGAGACAAGCCGATACGGCCGCGGTCTCGCCACTTCCCGTACCGAGCTTTCGCGCCAGAACCAGTGTCACGCCCAGCAACCCGAGGGCGAGACCGACCCAGCTGCCTGGCCCCACCCTCTCACGGAGAAGCAGCGGGGCCGCAGCAGCCACCAGCAGTGGCTGCAGACAAACGATCAAAGCCGAAAGCCCGGCCTCCAGGCCCATGTGGATCGCGACGAACACGCCGCCCAGATAGACCCCGTGCATCAAGAAGCCGGAGACGGCCAAATGACCCCAATCGGTCGGCCGTCGGGGCCAGGGAGCGCGCCAGACCAGTGCAGCCAAGCCCAGCAACAGCGCCGTCAGCGCAAAGCGCAGGCTTAGGAACGTCATGGGCTCGGCATGCGGCATGCCAAGTCGGGCGCCGATGAACCCAGTGCTCCACAGCAGCACGAACACGCTTGGCGTGAGACGCAGCCAGAGAGCCTTCAAGTTGGTCGGCCAGTCGGTAGAACTTAATCCGGGAGCGGCGCGAACAGCGCCTCGATGTCGTCTTCGGTGAAGCTCAAGCCGGCGGCGGTGCCAGATAGCACGCTGTCGACCAGGGCCTGCTTCTTGCCTTGTAGCTCGACCATTTTCTCTTCGACGGTACCGGACGCGATCAGCTTGTAGACGAAGACGGTCTTGTCCTGGCCGATGCGGTGGGCGCGGTCGGTCGCCTGGTTTTCCACCGCCGGGTTCCACCACGGATCGTAGTGGATCACGGTGTCGGCCCTGGTCAGCGTGAGCCCGGTGCCACCGGCTTTGAGGCTGATCAGGAACACCGGCACCTCGCCGGCCTGGAAACGAGCAACCGGGGTTTCGCGGTCCTTGGTCTGGCCGGTCAGCTTCAGGAATGGAATCTGCTGTGCGGCGAGGGCCTGCTCAATCAGGTCGAGCATCTCGACGAACTGCGAGAACACGATGACGCTGCGCCCCGCCTCGACCATGCTGGATAGCATGTCCATGAGCAGCTCGAACTTAGCGCTGGGCACGGCACTGCCGGCGCCGGACTTGAGCAGGCGAGGGTCGCAACAGACCTGCCGCAACTTGAGCAGCGCTTCGAGGATCGCAATGTTGCTGCGGGCGAGCCCGCGCTGCTCGATCTCGTCGCGGATACGTTTGTGCATGGAGAGGCGGACGCTCTCGTAGAGGTCGCGCTGACCCTCGCTCAGGTCGATCTCGCGGACCACCTCCTGCTTTGGCGGCAGTTCGGAAGCCACTTGTTCCTTGGTCCGTCGCAGCAGGAACGGCCGGACGCGGCTGGCGAGGAGTTGCTGCCGTGCGGGGTCGCCCTCCTTCTCGATCTGGTTGCGAAATACCCGCCGGAAGGTCTCGCGATCGCCCAAAAAGCCCGGCATGAGGAAATGGTAGACCGACCAGAGCTCACCCAGATGGTTCTCCATCGGCGTGCCGGACAGGGCGATCCGGTGCTCCGCCTTGAGCAGACAGGCGGTACGGGCGAGCTTGGTCGCCGGATTCTTGATCGCCTGGGCCTCGTCGAGCACGACCATGCGGAAATTGTGCCCGAGCAGCAGCTCCCGGTCGCGCAGCAGCAGCGCATAGCTTGTCAGCACGACATCGTGGTCCTCGATCTCGTCGAACAGCTCGCTGCGCTGGTTGCCGTGCAGGACCAGAACCTCGAGGTCGGGGGCAAATTTGCGCGCCTCGTTGCGCCAGGTCGGTACCAGACTGGTCGGGCAGACGATCAGGCACGGCTTCTTCAGCCGCCCGCCTTCCTTCTCGGCCAGGATGTGGGTCAGTGTCTGGACGGTCTTGCCCAAGCCCATGTCGTCGGCCAGGACACCGGAGAGCCCGAGGCTGCTGAGGAACTGCAGCCAGGCGAAGCCGTCCTCCTGATAGTGCCGCAAAGTCGCCTTGAGGCCCTTGGGCAGCGCTGCCGCCGGGATCTCACTGGTGGTCGCCAGCCGCCGCGCCATGTCGCGCAGCATCTCGCCACCGTTCCATTCCAGCGCTCCGTTCGGCAGCGCGGTTTCGAGCGCCGTGAGTCGCGTCATCTCCGCCCGTGACAGGCGCAGGCTCCCGTCCTGGCCGATCTTGCGGCTGGCGAACAGCTCGTAGAGCGCTTCCAGCATCGCCTTCAGGCGGGCTGCCGGGATCGGCAGCAGGCGGCCGTCGGGCAGCGTGCCGAACACATGGTCCTCGCTGAACTCGTCCAGCCGGCTGGGGGCTAGCTCCTCGGGCGCGCGCTCGAACAGGTCGAGCAGGATGGGCAGCAGGGCCACGCGTTCACCGTCGACCTCGATGCCGAGGTCGAGGTCGAACCAGTCTATACCGGAATCGTTGATGTCGACCGACCAGGCATCGTCGGCGTTGACCACTTGGTAGGGATAGTCCTCGCCGAAGGTGATGCTCCAGCCCTCGCGGCTGAGTTTGGGCAGCTCCTGGTGATTGAACTCGACCCAGCGCATCGAGACGTCGTCGTCGTCCTCATCCTCTTCGAAGGTGAAGTCCTGGCGGCAGCTCTCGTGGGCAAAGCGCCCAAGGCCCGTGGGCCCGAGCGGCTGCAGGCCCATGGCGTTCAGCCGCTCGATCATCTGCACTTCGAATAGCGTGTCGCGTGGCAGGACCAGCAGGCGGTTGTCCTTGACGTGGTTCAGCTCGGTGCGGCCATCCTGCCAGCCGACCTCGGCCCCTGAATAGTCGAACAGGACGCGGGCCAGCGGCAGGTCGACTTCCTGCTCCTCCCGCTTCCAGCCGATACCTCGCGAAATGGTGACGCGCGGGCAGTGCAGATGCAAAATCGGCACGGGCCGTATTTCCAGGCGTTCGCGCTTGCGTAGCGGCTCCGGCAGCGGCAGGACGCTGCCGCTGGGCTGCAGCTTTTGCCGGACAAGGCTGGCTACCGCCGCCGAGACCGCCGGGGCCTTCAGCAGCAGCCTTGCCACGCGGTGCGGCACGCTGGTTTCGATGCGGCCACAGGTGGAGTTCTTGAGGTCGATGTACCAGGGCTCGCCAATGCCTACGACGATGGTATCACGCGTCGCTGGCTCGAGCTCGCAGACGACGTGCTGCTGGCCCTCGCTGTCGAAATGCCAGTCGAAACGGCCTGCGCGTGGGACTTCGTGCGACAGGGGCGGGCTCTGCCCGTTGCGCCAATGGCAACGCCCGGTCTCAAGCATCCGACGCAGGGTGTCGCCGTCACCGGCCGAGCCCAGCCGCCTGGTCTGGGCGTTCGGGGCCCCAAGCAGGCGGCCGATCACCTGATCGTCGATGCCGACAAAGCTGGCTGGTTCGTCGGCCACCAGATTGGACATCGCAAGCGGATGTTCGCGGCCATACACGCCGCCCCTCAGCCGACGAGCACGAAACGTGCTCACGGCCACCGGCTGGATCGACGCGGAGTCCCGCCAGACACGTTGGGCAGGCTCCAGGACGTAGAGCACACAGTCGGCACCATCGCCGGCGCTCCCGTTCGGAACGGAGCGCGCGCTCTGGTTGATTGCCGCTATCCATGCCTCGAGTTCCGGCTCGATCGCGGCTCCCACCTCGTCGGCATCCGGGGCCGATGTTTCATCGAGCGCCGCCAGCAGCGTGGCTGCGGCATGCTCACATTCACTGTAGACTAGGCAGGTGCAGGTGCTGGACAGCCTAATCCGACCGCCGCGCCCATTCACAATATTGACGCGGGTGAGAAAGGGTGTGCGCCGCTCGCCTCGAACACGTCCGGTAATGGAGCGACCGTCGCGCTCGACGTTTATTTCCACAACCGCGCTCTGTTGACGTAAAGACTCGGCCCGTTGCCAAGTTGTCGCCGGAAACAGGCGCTCAAGATCGGTTCGTGTGAAAGCAAGCATTGGGCGTGGTTTTACTTCTTCAGTTGTTTATTTGTGAACATCACCTGACACGTTCGGCATGGCCGAGGCGAACCACGGCCAAACGTCCCATAGCATACCGAGCTAGGTTGTCGGGTCGCCTGACCGTTCACCGCCGCAGTCAGCATCTGCGGCAACGATAGGACAAACTAAAACGCATACACGACAAAGCGCGGATTTTGGCAACTGCCAACATGACAACAAAGCGAACGGAAATGTCCAGTCGTTACCGATATGCACCCAATAGGGCCGGTTATGCGTCAACTTGTCGCAGATACGGATTGGAACTTATCGCAGTCTAGGCCTGAGGTAGGATCAGAATCGCTGCGAGGCCCCCCAACGCCGACGGCTGCAAATACACCGTTCCGCCGTAGATTTCGGCCAGATCGCGGGCGATGGCGAGGCCGAGCCCGCTGCCCGGAACACGCTCGTCAAGACGGGCGCCACGTCGGAACAGGGCCTCGGCTTGAGTATCGGTAAGGCCCGGGCCGTCGTCCTCGACCGAGATTTCCAGTTGGGCGTCGAGTGTGCGAACGGTTACCAGGACCTTGGTTCGCCCCCATTTGCAGGCGTTGTCGAGCAAGTTCCCGAGCATCTCGTCCAGGTCGGCAGCATCGCCGGAAAAATACCCATCGGGTGGCACGGTAGTCTCAATAATCACGCCGTGCTCCGCCGCCAGCGGCCCCAGGACACGTACCAGCGCGGCAACGCTGTCCGCTACGGCTACCCCTGGCCCCCGGACCTGAGCGCGGCTCTGTGCCCGGGCGCGCGCCAGCTGGTGCTCGATCAGCGTCCGCATCCGCAGCACCGATGCGCGGATGCGATCACCCTGCACGGGGTCGCTCAGGCGGTCCGCTTCCAGCAGGAGGAGCTGCAGCGACGTCTTCAGGCCGTGTGCAAGATCGCCGGCCTGGGCACGCGCCCGCTGCACCAACCGTTCCTGCCGCACCAGCAGGTCGTTCAGCTCGTCCGCCAGTGGGCGGACTTCGCTTGGGAAGTCCCCTTCGAGCCTGCCCGCGGCGCCGGACCGGACCCGCGTCAGTGCCCGACCCAGCCGTGCCAGCGGCATCAACCCGATGGCCACCTGCAGGGCCGACGCCGCAATCAGCCCTGCCGCCAATACGGACAGGGCCATACCGAGCAGTCGATTGAAATGGCCGGTCACGGCCGCGATCTCGCTCGTGGGCAAGGCCACGGCGACGCGGATCGGCTTGTCGGGGGCGTCGTGAAACCGGACCAATCGCTCGAGCACCAGCAGTCTGCCGATGGCTGGGAGGACATCCATATGTCGATGCAGCTTACCGGGTGCGGGTGGGGCGTCCTCGAGCGTCAATGCCTGGTCCCACAGAGACCGTGAGCGCAGGGGCAGCTGACCGGTGGGCTCGACCTGCCAGTAGCGTCCACCATAAGGAGTCTGGAAGCGTGGATCACTGGGCTCCGCGCTCAGCCCTAGCTGATGCTGACCATCGAACTGCAGCAGGGACGTCAATTGGTTGAGGTGGTTGACGAGTTCCGTGTCGTACTGAGCCCGAACGTGATCGCGAAACAGTGCGGCCAAAATCAATCCCGTCACTGCCACGGCGGCGACGATCAGCACCGCGGCACTCAGAAGCAGACGTAGCCGCAACGAGCGGCTTTGCGTCACGAGGGTGGGTCCAGTCGGTAGCCAAGTCCGCGTACGGTCCTGATCGTGTCGCGGCCGAGCTTCCTGCGCAGCCGCCCGATCATCACCTCGATCGTGTTGGAGTCACGATCGAAGTCCTGCGCGTAGACGTGTTCGGTAAGCTCGGCCTGGGAGGCCACGTGTCCCGGACGGTGCATCAGATAGGCGAGGATTCGATATTCCAGCGCAGTCAGGGTTACTGGAGCACCACTCATGGTCACGCGCGCGCTGCGCGGGTCGAGTTCCAGGGATCCCTGCCGCAGTATCGGATCTGCACGGCCTCCCATCCGTCGCAGGAGGGCCCGCAGGCGAGCGAGCAGCTCCTCCGTGGCAAAGGGTTTGGCCAGATAGTCGTCGGCGCCGCTGTCTATCCCCTCGACCTTCTCGCGCCAGCTGCCACGGGCAGTCAGGATCAGCACCGGGAAGCGATGCCCGGCGGCTCGCCAAGCGCGCAACACGGTGAGCCCATCTTGAGCGGGCAAGCCGAGGTCGAGAATCACCACGTCATAGGGCTCGGTCTCACCCAGGAACTGGGCCTCTTCGCCATCGCCGGTCCGGTCGACGGCATAGCCGGCAAGTTCCAGCACCTGCCGCAAATGTTCGGCGATGCCGGGTTCATCCTCGACGAGGAGCAGGCGCATCGATCAGTGCTCCGGCTCATCTGGATCATCCCCATCCGGCAACAGGGCCTTCGTCGCGGCATCCAGATAGTGGGTGGAGATCACACCGTCCGCACTGAGGCTCTCCACTTCGTACACCCAGCGCCCATCCCGGCGCTCGAGCTCGATTTCAAGGATCTGCTCGGTACCGAGGGAGCGGGCCGCAGCGAGAATTTCCTCGAGCGGCACGATCTGGCCCTGCTGGAGGGCCGTACGGGCACGGTCCTGACCGTCTTGGGCCGAAACGCTGAGCGGGATGACGAGCAATACGGCCAGAGACCATGAGAGCGGGCGCAATGGCGAGCAATCCCGAGGCTGGTTACAGGGCAATCCTTCAGCATGGCATGCCGAGGCTGAACGCCACCTGAACCAAATTCTCGATAGCAGCTCAGGTTCGAACGGCTGGTGGTGACGTTGCTTGGCACAGCCGGCGCTGATTACTTGCACGATTTAGATATAAGACTTACGCCGTACTCGCTTTCATCGTCGCGTGGTTATACAACCAGAAATTGCGCCACGCTTGGATGGCAAATCGGATTCGTTCAGCCGCCAAGGCCCTGCAGCCGCAGGAATTGCTGGACCGCATCGCGATCGACGGACCATCCGAATAGGGCGCTGAGCATGTAGAGAACCGCGGCCATGTCCCAGCGGGTGAGGTGGGCCACCCAGACAGGTTCGCGGAGGATGGTCGCACTGAGGGATACCGCAAGTGCGCCGACGCCAAGAAAGGCGCTGAACGTGGCGCCGAACAGCTCCGATGGCCCGACCAGGGCCAGGACCAATGCCAAGCCGATAAGCCAAGCCAACCGAACGAGAGCAGCACGGTCGGCCGCCGAGCCGTCGGTGGGAGGGTTCGATGGATAGGGCTGTCGCATGAGATGAAAGTAGGGCGGCCAGTGATCCGATCAACATCTGTAGCAGCTGCCGTCACGCGGGTTTGAAGCCATTCAGCCGGCGTTGGATGCGTGCAGGAAGCCCACCGCGGGTGGCCGGCCCGGCAGATCCAGTCGGGAAACCCGCGGCGAGGCCTGGGCAACGACCCGACCGGCGCGCAGCACAAACAGGCGCGCAGCCTTGAGCCTGATCGCTTCGACGGAATCCCTGGCCTCCAGCACGACGAGGTCAGCACGGCAGCCGGGCTCCAGCCCATAACCTTCCAGGCCCATGATGGCCGCCGGCTGCGAGGTCACCGACTGGAAACAGCCACGCATCGCTTCGAGGCTGGTGAGCTGGCCCACATGCACCGCCATGTGGGCAACATCCAGCATATCGCCCGAGCCCAGCGAGTACCAGGGGTCCATGACGCAGTCGTGGCCAAAGGCGACGGTGACGCCCGCAGCTTTCAGCTCGGCCACGCGGGTCATGCCGCGCCGCTTCGGGTAGGTGTCGTGCCGGCCCTGCAGCGTGATGTTGATCAGCGGGTTCGCGATCGCTGCCAACTCGGCCTCGGCGATCAGCGGGATCAGCTTGCTGACATAGTAATTGTCCATGCTGTGCATCGAGGTCAGGTGCGAGCCGGCCGCCCGACCGTTCAGGCCCAGGCGCAGTGTCTCCGCGGCAAGGGTCTCGACATGGCGCGACAGCGGGTCGTCGGTCTCGTCGCAATGCATGTCGACCATCAGCCCGCGTTCAGCCGCGAGTTCGCACAGCTCGACCACCGAGCGTCGGCCGTCCACCATGGTACGCTCGAAGTGCGGGATACCACCGACCACGTCGACGCCCAGATCGAGTGCCCGCAGCAGGTTGGCGCGTGCCCCTGGCGCCCGGTAAAGGCCGTCCTGCGGGAACGCTACCAGCTGCAGCTGCAGATAAGGGGCGACCCGCTGCTTGACCTCGATGAGGCCTTGCACGCCGATCAGGCGGTCGTCGCAGATGTCGACGTGGCTGCGTATGGCGCCGATCCCCTGCGCCACCGCCATGTCGCAGTAGGCCATGGCCCGCTCGACCACCGCCTCGACGGTGAGCTGGGCCTTCAGCTCGTTCCAGAGCTGGATGCCCTCGAGCAGGGTGCCGGATCGGTTCAGACGAGGAAGTCCCAGCGATAGGGTGGCATCCATGTGGAAATGGCAGTCGACGAAGGGCGGGCTGACAAGCCGACCGGACACGTCGAGCTCGTCGCCTCCGCGGGCGTCGATCACCGGGCCGACGGCTTGGATCACGCCGTCAGTGATCACGATATCCTGCCCCTGGCGGCCGTCGGGCAGGTTGGCACCGCGCAGGATGAGATCGGGCTGCATTGGCGTCTCCCGGAAGGGCTCAGCGTGTTGCCAACGGCAATGGCGCCATCGTCTTACAGCGGTGCGGTCAACGTTGGCCCTTGAGATAGGGCCGCATCAGCGCTTGTGGATAGCTCGCATGGCGGGCGACCAGCACCAGGGCTAGGATGCTGAGCAGGTAGGGCATCATCAGGAACAGCTGGTAGGGGATGGCCCCGCCTACGATCTGCTGCAGCCTGATCTGGAAGGCATCGAAGGCACCAAACAGGATGGCACCCAACAGGGCCTTGCCGGGGCGCCAAGAGGCGAACACCACCAGCGCGATGCAGATCCAACCCCGGCCATTGACCATGCCGAAGAAGAACGCATTGAACGCCGACAGGGTGAGAAAGGCGCCGCCGATGGCCATGAGGCCGCTTCCGGCCATGACGGCACCTAGGCGCAGGGCATACACATTCAGCCCCTGCGCCTCGACCGCAGCCGGATTCTCGCCGACGGCGCGCAGCGCCAAGCCCAACGGCGTGCGGTAGAGTATCCAGGCCAGCAGCGGCACGGTCGCCAGCGCCAGGAGCGACAAGGCCGTCTGCTGCGCCAGCACGGGCCCGACCCATGGCAGCCCCGCGAGCCAAGTGTCCGCAAGGGTAGGGAAAGGCTCGACCCGCGGTGGGGTGGCCACATTGGGCAGCAGGACGCGGTAGGTGAAGTAGGCGACGCTCGTGCTGAGCAGGGTTACACCGATGCCTGTAACGTGCTGGGACAGGCCGAGCGGAATCGTGAACAAGCCGAGCAGCAGCCCCATGGCCATGCCAGCCATGGCCGCCAACGCCACGCCAGTCCATAAATCGGCACCCTGATACACGGCCAGCCAGCCGACCATGGCGCCCAGCGTCATGATCCCCTCGATGCCCAGATTGAGCACGCCGGCGCGCTCGCAGATCAGCTCGCCAAGCGTGGCGAAGATCAGCGGCGTGGCGATACGCAGGGCCGCCGCCCAGAAGCCAGCCTGCAGCAGGATGTCGAGCGTGTCCGTCATCGCCGCAGCCGGTAGCGGGTGACCAACCCTGCAAGCAGCATGGTGAGCAGCGACAGCGCCACCACGAGGTCGGCGATGTAGCTGGGGACACCGGCGGTGCGGCTCATGCTGTCGGCTCCAACGAACACGGCAGCGATGAAGGTCGCCGCCAGCACCACGCCCAGAGGGTTCAGCTGGGCCAGCATCGCCACGACAATGCCGGTGTAGCCGAAGCCGGGTGACAGATCCTGCGTGAGATAGCCCTTCAGGCCGGTCACCTCGCCGGCACCAGCGAGGCCCGCTAGCGCGCCGGAAATCAGGCCCGCCCGCAGCAGGGTACCAGTGACGGGCATGCCGGCGAATGCCGCCGCCTGGGCATTGCTGCCGACGGCGCGGGTCTCGAAGCCCCAGATCGTGCGTTCGAGATAGATCCAGACCAGGACCGCTGCGGCCAGGGCGACGATCAGGCCTGCATGCACGCGGGTCTTGGCGATCAGCCGGGGCAGCGTGGCGTCGGCTACGATCGGCGCCGACTGTGGCCAGCCCAGGCTCATCGGATCGCGCATCGGCCCCTCGAGCAGCATGCCGACCAGCAGCAGCGCCACGAAGTTGAGCAGGAGAGTGGTCACCACCTCGTCGACCCCAAGCCGCAGTTTGAGCCAGGTTGGACCCAGCATGAACAAGGCTCCGGCCAGGGCGCCGGCCGCAAGAACGAGTGGGATCAGCAGCTGCGGTGGGGCGTGGATGGTGCCCGAGCCCAGGAGGACGGCAGTGACGGCGCCGACATAGAGCTGGCCCTCGGCCCCGATATTCCAGAGGCGGGCGCGGAAAGCCACCGCGACGGCAAGGCCGGTGAGGATGAGGGGCGTGGTGCGCGTCAAGGTCTCGCTGAGCGCGAACCAGGAACCGAAGCTGGCCATCGCCATCTGCCGGTAGGCAGCGCCGATATCGGCGCCAGCGAGGCCGAGCGGCACGGCCGCCAGCAGCAGGGCCAGGGCTACTGCCACCAACGGCGCGCCGCCCACCAGCCAGGTGGGCGGGTGGGCTCGTGGCTCAAGCCGCATGACGTGCCTGACCGGTCATCAGCAGGCCGAGCTCGCGGACCGTGACACCCGTGGTCGGCAGGGTTGCGCTCAGCCGGCCCCGGTGCATCACCGCAACCCGATCGGACAGGCGCAGCAGCTCCTCCAGGTCCTCGGAGATGAGCACGATGGCGGCACCACGGCGCCGTGCGTCGAGCAGGCGCCCGTGCACGAACGCCACGGCCCCAATGTCAAGGCCGCGCGTCGGCTGGTCGGCGAGCAGAAGCTGCGGCCCCAGCTCGAGGACCCGGCCGAGCAGCAGCTTCTGCATGTTCCCACCGGACAGCAGCCCAATTCGTTGCTCCGGCCCTTCACAGCGCACGTCGTAGGCGGAGATGAGTTCGCGCGCGTGTGTAGTGCGGGCCGCACCGCGTAGCAGACCCAGGCGCTGGAAGGCCCGGGCGCGGTAGGTTTCCAGCGTCAGGTTTTCGGCGATCGACATGTCCCCGACGACACCGTCGGAGAGACGGTCCTCGGGGATGCGTCCGACCCCCGCGGCAGTCGCGGCGCGCGGCCCGCCGGAGGGCCATGCCGCGCCGTTGAGTTTCACCGTTCCGCGTGCCGACACGGCCGTGCCGCCCAGCAGGCCGGCCAGTGCCCGCTGGCCGTTGCCCGACACACCGGCAATGCCGACGATTTCGTGCGCGTGTACCACGAGGTCGACACCGGCCATGGTCCGGCCCGACGGTCCCTTCACCTCCACGCCGGCCAGTTCCAGGACCGGACGGCCGATGCGCTGCACGTCGCGCCGCGGCAACTGTACCGCCTTGCCTACCATCGCTTCCGCCATTGCTCCGGGGCTCGAATTCTGCACGGCAAATTCGGCCACCTTCCGCCCGGCCCGGAGCACCGTGACGCGACCGCACAGGCGCATCACCTCGTCGAGCTTGTGGCTGATGAACAGAATGGCGAGGCCGGCGCCGGCGAGCCGGGTGAGGGTGGCCGACAGGCGCTCGGCCTCCAACGGCGTCAGCACCGCGGTGGGCTCATCCAGGATCAGGACCCGCACGTCGCGGTACAGCGCCTTCAGAATTTCGATCCGCTGCCGTTCTCCTACGGACAAGCTGCCGACTGCGGCCTCGAGCGGTACCTCGAGCCCTGCCGTGCGCATCAGACCTTCGAGCCGGTTCAACGCGTTGCGTCGGTGCCGCCGCCAGCGCCAGAGCGGCTCGGTGCCCAGCACGATGTTGTCGAGCACGGAGAGATTGTCCGCCAGCGCGAAGTGCTGGTGGACCATGCCGATACCCGCGGCCAACGCCGCACGCGGTGAGCCTGGCGGCAGCGTCCGCATCACCCCGGTTGAGTCGGCTACCAACACCTGCCCGGCATCCGCCACGTAGTGGCCGAACAGGATGCTCATCAACGTCGTCTTGCCCGCCCCGTTCTCGCCTAGGAGAGCCAGGATCTCGCCCCGGCGCAGCTCGAGGTTGACGGCCTCATTGGCGAGGACGGAACCAAACCGCTTGGTGATCCCCTCCAGCCGCAGCGCTGCCGGGCCTACCGGATTGCTATCAGTCGGCGTCACTTGGTCGACTTGGGTTCGGTATCGTTGATCTCGACCTTGAGCGCACCCGACCGGATCGCCTGTTCCTGCTCCTGCACCATGTCGACCAGCGGGGGAGGCACATATTCCGCGTTGAGCGGCGCCACGGAGCAGCCACCCGGCGCCAGATTGCTGAGTGGTCCGTAATCCTCGGCCGTGAAGGTGCCGTTCTGCACGGCCGCCATCGCTTTCTGGAGCGATGGACCCATGTGCCACAGCGCGCTGGCCACCACCGTGCCGGGATACTCGTCCTGGGTGTCGATGACGTTGCCGATCGCCTTGACGCCGCGCTCCTTGGCAGCGTCGGAGACACCGAAGCGCTCGGCGTAGAGCACGTCGGCACCCTGATCGATCATCGCGAAGGCCGATTCCTTGGCCTTGGGCGGATCGTACCAGGAGCCGATGAACGAGACCGTGAACTTGGCCTCCGGATTGGCCTTGGTGGCACCGGCCATGAACGCGTGCATCAGCCGGTTGACCTCAGGGATCGGATAACCGCCGACCATGCCGATCAGGTTGGACTTGGTGAGCGAGCCCGCGACCAGGCCGGTCAGGTACGAGCATTCCTGGATGTAGTTGTCGAACACGGAGAAGTTCGGCTCTTGCGGCTTGAAGCTCGAGCCCAGTAGGAAGGCCGTGTCCGGGTAGTCCTTGGCGACCTCGCGGGCACCCCGCTCGACACCGAAAGCCTCGCCGACGATGAGCTGGTTACCGGCCTCGGCATATTCGCGCATCACCCGCTCATAGTCGGTGTTGGCGACGTTCTCGGCCCAGTTGTAGGTGATCTCGCCGCGCAGGTTGGCGGCCTTGAGAACCTCGTGGATGCGGCTGACCCACTGCTGCTCGACCGGCACGGTGTAGACTGCGGCCACCTTCAGCTTGTCCGCCGCCGCAACGGCACCGGTCCAGATGGACGTGCAGGCCAGTGCTGTGGCGATCAGGATGGTCCGCCGTGCCAGCGGGTTGCTCATCGTCGTTCCCTCCGTTGCGTTGGCCGATGTTGGCGCGCCAGTGGCGGCATGGAAAGCCGTAAAACCGCACTCAGGCGGTCCGCGCGAACCAGACGATGAACAGGCCCGAACCGGCGATGAGCGCAGCACCGGCCAGCATTTGTGGTGTCGGCAAATCGCCCCAGACGGCAAACCCGAGCAGCATCGCCATGGGTATCCCGCTGTAGCGCAGAGTGGCGACGAACGAGAGCTCGCCCGTACGCAAACCCATGACAAACGCAATGTACCCGCCGGACACGCCAAGTGCGGCTACACCGCACAGACCGACGTCGCTCCATCCGAGCCGAACCCAGTCTCCGCCGGCGGCCGTGGCGGCACCCGACACGGTAACGCAGGCGCCGGTAACCACCGCCACGGTACCGGAGCCGACAGCGGCCGGAATTTTGCGCGTGGCGAGATCGCGGACCACGCTCAGGAAGGCCGCACCCAGGGCCAGCATAGAGGCAACTTGCCAGGTCGACGGCAACCCAAGCACCACCAGCACGCCGATAAATCCGGTAATAACGGCAGCCCAGCGGCGCACGCCAACTTTCTCGCCGAACACGAGCGCGGCGCCGGCCGTGAGCAGGATCGGTCCGGCAAAGTAGAGCGTGTAGGTATCGCCCAGCGGCAATCGCGCCAGAGCCAGGAGGAAGGCGAAGGTGACGGCCGCCTCGCCGGCGCCCCGGATCCAGGTGAACCGCTCCGGGAGCCCGATGCGCAGGCCGATCCACGGCAGGAGGACCACCATGAGCAGGATGGCGAACAGCCCTCTGACGGCGATGAGCTCGCCGATCGGCACTCGCGCACTCAATGTCTTGATGATCGCATCGTTGAAGCAGAATGCGGCCATCGCCACGATCACCAGGACCGCCGCGCGGGCATTGGAATTGGCCGTCGACATGGAGAGGCTCATCGCCCGAGCTGCTGGCGGACGACGGTCCACCCAAGGCGATGCCGTTACCCGATCGCTGGTATTCCCGCCACCTCGGATCCGTCAGGCCGATTTCAGCGGACTGATGGAGAACAGATTTGAAACATGAGGACCGGCGATCTCGTCGGCTGCCGCGCGCAACTGGGCACGCAGCCAATGCACGGCCGGCTGGCCACCGTAACATCGGTCCCACAGTGCGGTCACGGCATAGGGTAGGGATGGATAGGGTGGCTCGAACAGTTTGAGCCGGTAGCGCTCGGCATAGGCCACGGCGAGCCTGCGGGGGATCAGTGCCGCCATGTCCGAGCGGGCGACAATGCGCGGTGCAGCCAGAACATGTGGCACGGTCAGCCCGACATGCCGACGGAGGCCGTGAGCCGTCAGGGCGTCCTGGAAGGCCTTGGCGTCGTCGCGCATAACCCGCCATTCCAGGCCGTGGTCCGGAACGACGCCGTCTACGGCCCTGCTGTCCGCGCCGGTCAGCGCAATGATCAGATGCGGCAGCGCCGCCAACCGCTCCAGCGTCAGGGGCTCGCGACTAGCCGGATTGTCCGCGCTGAGCACCCAGACCAACGTCTCTTGATAGAGTGTCTCGGAGGCGAACCGGTCGGGGATGCGACCGAAGCCGCCGATGGCGAGATCAATCCGTCCTCCGAGCAAGTCGTCGGCCACGCCCACCTGTGTCGGCACGATGCGCAGGCTCACGAGCGGCGCCTCAGCCCGTAGGCGTGCCATTAGCCCGGGAACGATGGCGGCGCTGACGTGATCGTTGCATGCCAGCGTGAACTGCCGGTCCGCTCGTGCCGGCTCGAATTCGACAGCATGGAGCGCGAGTTCAAGCTGGATCAAGCCCTGACGCACGCGTGGGCCGATCTGTGCCGCCTTGGCCGTCGGCTGCATGCCGTCGGGACCGCGCATCAGGATGTCATCATTCAGTGCGTGGCGCAGCCGGTTGAGGGCGTGGCTTACCGCCGATTGGGTCAGGCCCAGCCGCTCTCCCGCCCGTGTGACGCTCCGCTCCTCTAGGAGTGCGTCCAGCACGCGCAGCAGGTTCAGATCCAGAGCATTGAAATGAATGTCGCTCATAGCATCCGTGTCACCTCTTCATCAGAGGGATGACACGACAATCGGGCATGGTGAAGTCACAAGCGCGATGTTTCCAGACGGGGTCGAGCCAGCAGCCGGCTGCAGTGACGCACCATGGCTTCCTGGTGGATCTGTCAGATATCTATAGAGTCACCTGATGCCAACGGACGGCGTCTTTATTACATTTGAGACATATTTGCGGCGGCCAAACGACCCCGAGGGTGGTTCCATGTTAGATGGATACCGTTGATAGGCTGTCCGCTTCCGCTTCATTGTGGCCACGGAACCTTCCTACCTAGCGGCAGCTATTGTCGGTACGCCTCCCCCGTTTGCAACTTCGCGAAGTCGTTTCGGTTTGCTTGCATTGTCTTGGTGAAACCGAGTATCGCATGCTGGCGACGAGCTGATCGGTCCGGGAGCCGGCGAACGCCCTGCGCATGCGCAACCGCCTAATGGAGACCGGCCGATGAGCGGCTGGATGATCGTCGTCGACCGCTTGGCCGATCTTCCGGCCCCGGTCTCCGGGTATCCGAGCATGACCACTCGGGACTACATCATGCAGCCGCGTGCTACGCGGCGCACGGTGCCCAAGGTGTTGAACCTGTCGCGCAGTTACGGTTACCAGACTCTGGGCTACTACTGCTCCCTGCTGGCCGAAGCTCGCGGCCACAAGGTCGTACCGACCGTCACCACGGTGCTAGAGCTGTCCCGCCGTGCATCCTACGGCTACGCGCTTACCGAACTCGAAGACACGCTGAACCGGACCATCCGCCGCTTGGCCGAACCGCCCAACGCCTCGTTCCGTCTGATCGTCTGTCTGGGGCGTGCCGACGACCCGCGCTTCGGTAGGTTCGCACGCCAGCTGTTCGACTGGTTCCGTTGTCCCATCCTCGAGGTGTTCGTGAAGGCTGGCGATTCCTGGCGGGTGCGCAAGATTGCACCGGTAGCGATCACGGAGCTGGGTGAAGCCGGCAAGATGCTGCTCGCCGGTGCTATCGAGGCGCATTTCCGCCAGCCCTGGAAGTCGCCCCGGGCGAAGGCGCCGCCACGTTTCAACTTGGCCGTGCTGTTCGATCCCAAGGCGCAGATGCCGCCGTCGGATCTGGACACGATCCGCCATTTCCAGCGCATCGCCGAGCCCCTGGGTCTGGGCGTCGAGGTGATCACGAAGCAGGATTTCGATCGGATTCCCGAGTTCGATGCGTTGTGGATTCGCGAAAACACCAACATCGACCATCACACCTTCCGCTTCGCCAAACGCGCCGAGCAGGAAGGGATGCCGGTGATCGACGACCCGAACTCGATCATCCGCTGCACGAACAAGGTCTATCTAGCCGAGTTGCTACAGGCGAACGGTGTGGCGACGCCAAAAACCGTGATCCTTTCCTCGGTCAAGGACCTGCCAGGGCTGGAAGCGCAGCTTTCCTATCCGATGGTGCTCAAGATTCCGGATGGGTCGTTCTCGCGCGGCGTCGCCAAGGTCGGCGACCGCGCGGAGCTCGAGCGGATGGTGCGCGGCATGCTCGAGGACACGGACCTGATCCTGGCCCAAGAGTTCATGTACACCGAGTATGACTGGCGCGTCGGCGTCCTCGACGGCGAGCCGCTGTTCGTCTCGCAATACATGATGGCCCGCAAGCACTGGCAGATCATCCGTCACACCGAGGGCGGTCGGCCGATAGAGGGGGCCTTCAAGACCCTGGCCGTTGCAGCGGTACCGCGTGAGATCGTGGATGCGGGGGTTCGGGCGGCGAAGCTGATCGGGCGCGGCCTCTACGGCGTCGACATCAAGAGCAACGAGCGTGGTGTCTATGTGATCGAGGTCAACGACAACCCGAACCTGGTGCACGAGGTCGAGGACGCGGCCGAGCGGGACGAGGTCTGGCGCCGGCTCGCCCGCTGGTTCCTGAAGCGCTTGCAGGGCGAGGAGACAACGCCCGTCAGCTTACCTATGGTCGCGTCCAAGGCGGGCTGAGGGCACGGCCAGCGCCGCCGCCAACGCCAGCAGCGGGAGCGTCGCCAGCAGCAGTCCGGCTGCCGCAGCGAGCCTGCGGTCGCCACCGATGGCCAGCCCCATGACCTCGGTCGTCAAGGTCGGGAAGCGCCCTGCGCCTACGAACACCGTCGGTAGATACTGCGCCACGCTCACGCTGAAACCCACGGCCAGTGCCACGAGAATGGGACGACGCAGGAGCGGCAGCCTCACCCGCAAAAATGTCCTGGCTGGCGAGGTACCCAGCGCCAGGCTCGCCGCCACGTACTGCTGGTCCAGGGCGAGGTAAGGCCCGCGCAGCATCAGCACGACATAGGGCAGCACAAAGACCAGATGGGTCCAGACGAGGCCCGGAAGCGTCGCATCGAGCCCGAGCCACACGAAGAGGATCTGGAGCCCGAAGAGAAAACTGATCTGCGGGACCAGGAGCGGCAGGTAGACAAGGGCGAGGATGCGGGTCTCGGTTCGCGCGCCGTCCCTGCTTTCGTGCTCCAAACAGCCGATGACCGCCACAAGGGCGATTGCCGCCGCCAGCAAACCCACCAGCAGCGTGGTGCCGGTTGCGCCCAGGAGACCTAACCTCGCCCAGTCCCAGCTTGCGAGCGCGAGGTTCTGCGGCCATGCGGCCGGGAAACGCCAACTACCGGCGAAGGACCACAGCAGCAGGACGACGAGTCCGACGGAACCAAGTCCGAATACCAGCAGTCGTGCCAACAGGCCCAGCCACGCCAGCGCTTCTTCAAGAGGCCGGGACGGACCTGCGACCAGCCAGCGGCGGCCGAGGCGCCCCACGCCGAGTTCACCGACACGCCAGACGGCGAGCGCCAGACCGATCAGCGCAAGCTGCAGCATGGCGCCGGCGGCGCCGATCCGATTCCAGGTCGGATCGGGGTCTTGCAGCCAGCGGAACAACCGCGCAGCGAATGTTGGCGGCGTCGAGGGTCCGAGCACCAGCGCCATGTCGACAACGGAGAGGGCGAACGCGATCACGGCATAGAGCGGCAGTCGGACCTGTCGATACAGCACCGGCAACGCCAGCTTCATCCATGCCTCTGCATTGCCATAGCCAGCCGTGCGGGCAATCGTCAGGTAGCGGCCGGTATCCAGCTGGCTCTGCGCCGCGAGGATGGCCAGCACCAGGAAGGGGCATTCGCGCAGCGCCAAGCCCAGGGTCAATGCCAAGCCCCAGGGATCGTTCACGGTCAGCAGGTCCGGCGGTTGCTCCCAGCCCGTGAGCCAAGGCGACACCAGCCGCGCCAACCAACCCGACGGTGCCAACAGGAAACCGGTGCCGATCGCACTGGCGAGGTGCGGGACAGCCAGCAGAACCGGGAGCAGGGCAAGCTGGGCACGGGCGAGGCGCTGGCCATGGGTCGTGGCCACGATCAAGATGGCACCAATGAACGCCAACAGTGTCGCGCCGATGCCGGTGCCCACGGTCACGGCCACGCTGCGCTCGAGGCCCGGGACAAGACGCAGATCGTGCCAAGCGGTAAGGGCCCAGGTGGAGGTCGGCCAACCAAACGCCGAGAGCGCCGTGCCGGCGAGGCCACACAGGACCGGCCCGAGGAACAGCGCGATGGTGAGCGGCGGGATCGCGCGCAGAAGGCCGCTCAGTGGATCACCGCGCGTATCGTTCGGCCCAACGCCGCTCCACCAACTCGCTCCAGGTGGGATGCGGCTCCTGCAAAGCCGGCCCCAACTCGTCGGGTGGCAAGGTAGCCGGGCCCAAGGGCAGGGCTTCGAACAGGGCGCGATCGGCTGGCGCCAGAGCTGCCACGTGCAGCACCGTCGGGTCGCCCCAAATCGTCACATCCTGTTTGCGCGCCTGTGCTTCAGGCGTGAGCAGGAAGTTGGCCACCACCATCGCACCTTCCTTGTGCGTGGCATTGAATGGAATCGCCAGGAAATGGGTGTTGGCGATGCTGCCGTCACGGAACACAAAGCTGCGGACTGTCGCCGGCAGCCTGTCGTCGAGGATCAGACTCGAGGCTTCTCCCGGGTTGAAGGCCATGGAGAAATCGACCTCGCCATCGTCGAGCAGCTGATGCAGGGCCAGCCCGGACGCGGGGTAGCTGGTGCCAGAGCGCCAGAGCAGCGGTTGAAGCAGGTCAAGTCGATTCCACATCGAGGCCGTGAGCGCATCGAATTCGGCCGCTTCGACTGGTTGCTGCAGCCGCTTCGGGTCCGGCACGCTCGCGTAAAGCACATGTTTCAAGAAGGTCGAGCCGACAAAATCCGGTGGTGCCGGGTAGGTGAAGCGACCGGGATGTACCTGTGCCCACGCCAGCAGATCGTCGATCGCGAGCGGCGGGGTGGCAACCCTGGCGCTGTCGTAAAACATGACGAATTTGGCCATTCCCCATGGGCTCTCGAAGCCGTCGGTGGGGATGGTGAAATCGACCAGTGTCGTCGGCTGACCCTCGGTATCAACCAGCGCGAAGTTCGGCAGGCGCCGGGTGAACGGCCCGTAGAGCAGCTGCTGCTCCTTCATCGCCTTGAAGTTCTCGCCATTGACCCAGACCAAATCGACGGTCCCGCTCTCGGCACGGCCTGCGGTCTTTTCCGCGAGGACGCGTGCGGCCGCCTCCGCAGTGTCGGTGAGCTTGACCTGGACCAGGTCGATGCCGAAGCGCTGCTTCACCTCGCCGCCCGCCCAGGTGATGTAGTCGTTGATCTGGCGCGAGCCGCCCCATGCGTTGAAATAGACGGTTTGACCACGCGCGCGGGTGGTCGTTTCGGCCCACTCGTCGGCGGCCGCGGGTACGGCAAATGCCAGGAGCAGGCAGAGCAGGAGAAAGCGCATGGGACCTCTTCGCGAGTGCTGAGTGCGGACGTCTGCGGGTAACGCTAGCACCGTGATCACGTCCAGATGTCACATGGGCGTGAATCCGTATGCCCTGCTAGTGGCGAAGACGGATTTTGGGGCGAGCGATGACGACCGAGCTGGAAGCGCTTTCGCGGCGCATAGAAGCCGCAACTGGCAGTGATGGCGACCTCGATGCCGAGTTGAGCCGTGTTTTTGGGCATGGCATGGCGGCAAACATCGTCGACTACACCGCATCGGTCGACCGTACGGTTGATCTCGTCCGGGCCGTGCTGCCTGGGTGGGGCTGGCACCTCGGCTGGAACGCCTCGGGCATTCTTCCCTATGCCACCCTCAGTCGTGGCGAGCAGCGGGTAACGGCTTCGGCGGCCACCGTACCGCTGGCCCTGCTCCGAGCTTTGCTGCGTGCCGTACACGAACAAGCAGCCACTCATCCTCCTGCTCGAGCGGATCGTTAGACGAGATTCAGCGTGCTCGTAGAGATCAGACTAAGAAAATTCTACTTTTGATTGAGTGTGTTTGTTGTTGGCCCTGCTATATAGACACTGCAACCGACGCTTCTTGCCGGCGAGCTGTAGCGTTGTTTGGCGTGTACAGTCGTGCCGGCCGGCGCTTAAAATACTGACATGACGCATGTATCGTCGTTGATCGGGCCACGTCGCTTGGCGGCGAATCTCGGGCAAGGGTACTCGCATGTCACCGCCCTCGGTTCGTTGCGGCACTTGTCCGGCATATCCGTACCTGGGCCGCGGCCGAGCGCGACCCTGCATGAACGATAGGAATGCATCATGAGATGGCTGCTCGGTTCTCCCCTGCTGGTGATCGGCTTTGTCGCCGGCGCGGCGTTGGCCGATGACATCACCGGCACGGTGGAGAAGATGGACGCCACCAGCAACTCGGTCTGGATCGGCGGCGTGCCCTACCAGATCGAGGGCCAGTCTGCGCCCCTGAAATTCGGGGACATCAATGTCGGCGACAAGGTGCGTGTGACGTTCGATCACTCCGCCGATGGCAATATCGCCTCGGCGGTTGCTCCGGCCAAGTGACACGATCTGCGACGCCAGCCAGACGATCAGGCGAGTTTCATTCGATGAACGACTCCAGCCGCGATTGCCGGCCATGACGCTGACGGCCGCCGATTTTATGGCGCTGGCAACGGCAGGCGTGCCCTATGTTGGCCAACTCGGCTGCCGCGTCGAGCGGTTCGATCCCGGTGCCGTGGACGTGCTGCTGCCGTTCAGTGACTTCCTGCTGCGTCCAGGTGGTACAATCTGCGGGCCTGCCCAAATGGCGCTGGCGGACATCACCTTGTACGGCGTCGTGCTGTCGCTGATCGGCCGCATCGAACTTGCCGTCACCACCGATCTCAACATGCGGTTCCTGGCCAAGGCCCGGCCCGGTGACCTCCTGGCGCGCGGGCGCATTCTACGGCTGGGGCGCGTGCTTGCCGTGGGCGAGGTGACGATCGTGGCCATGGACGGTGGCGAGCCGGTCGCACACGCGACCGGCACCTACGCCCTGCCGACGTCCAAGATTGCGTCGGGCTGAGATGCTCATCCATTCGGCAGGTTGGAAGATTGGATGAACAAGCCCAATCCGGGCACGCGCCGTTGACAGCGGCGGCGAGACCGCCTAAACCTCCGCGCCACGAGCGAAGGCAGCCACTTTCGCGCCGTTATTCCTTTGTCGGCTGAATCCACCCCGGGCAGCAGCGTTTGCGGGTTGCCGGCAGAACGATCGGGCAGTTATCTGCATGAAGACTTACAGCGCGCGCCCCAGCGAGATCGAGCGGGGCTGGTTCCTGATCGACGCCGAGGGCTTGGTTCTCGGCCGACTGGCCGCCATTCTCGCCAACCGCCTTCGGGGCAAGCACAAGCCTACCTTCACCCCGCACATGGATTGCGGTGACCACATCGTGGTCATCAACGCCGAGAAGGTGGCGTTGACCGGCAAGAAGCGTACGCAGAAAATCTACTACCATCACACCGGCCATCCCGGCGGGATCAAGGAACGTCGCGCCGACAAGGTGCTGGACGGCCGTTATCCCGAGCGCGTGCTCGAGGCTGCCGTCAAGCGCATGGTCCCCAAGGGACCGCTCGGCCGTGACGTGCTGCGCAAGCTGCACATCTATAAGGGTGGTGAGCATCCGCACGCTGGGCAGCAGCCTGCTGCGCTGGATATTGCCGTCATGAATCGCAAGAACTCGACGCTGGAGGCCGCCAATGGCTGAGCTTCGCGAAAACCTCTCCCCGTTCGCCCGGCTGCGCCCCGCCGTCGCCGCTGAGACTGAGGTCCAGGCACCGAAGCCGAAGCTGGACGCCCAGGGCAGGGCCTACGCCACCGGCCGCCGCAAGGACGCCGTTGCCCGGGTTTGGCTGAAGGGTGGTTCCGGCAAGTTTGTCGTCAACGGCAAGGTGATGGGCAACTACTTTGCCCGCCCGACCCTGCAGATGATCATCGGCCAGCCGTTCGACGTGCTGAACCGGATCGGTCAGTACGACGTGATGTGCACGGTCAGCGGTGGTGGCCTCTCCGGCCAGGCCGGCGCGGTTCGGCACGGTCTCAGCCGTGCATTGATCGCCCTCGATCCGGCGCTGCGCCCGGTACTCAAGAGCGGTGGCTTCCTGACCCGCGATGACCGTGAGGTCGAGCGCAAGAAGTACGGCAAGGCCAAGGCCCGTCGCAGCTTCCAGTTCAGCAAGCGCTGATCTCTGGCTGATTTTCACTGGCATGAGGGGCCGGGTCGCAAGACCCGGCCCCTTTTGCGTGGTGAGCCGCCAGGTTCGGGCACTCGGCCGCAGGCCCACCTCGCCACAGCGTGAACGCCACTACCAATCCACGACAGCCATCGGTGCGTAAAGGAGGCAGTTCCTCCATTTGCTTGGACATCGATGCCTCGCCGGTCTCTTTCATTCGGGATTTCGCCACGTGTTGGGTAAGCGCGTCTGGATAACAGGCGCGAGCACCGGTATCGGTGAGGCCCTGGCGCGCTGGATGGCGCAGTCTGGAGCTGATGTCGTCGTCAGTGCTCGCTCGGCGGGCCGTCTGGCGGCCTTGGCCGATGCGGGTGGAGGCCGGATCGTATCCTGGCCTCTCGACGTCACCGATCACGCCGCGGTGCAGGCTGCTGTGCAGGGAATCGAAGCTCAACTCGGACCGATCGACATTGCCGTGATCAACGCTGGCACGCATCAGCCGGTGACTGCGGCCGAGTTCACCACCGACGGCCTGCGCCAACTGATGGAGGTCAATCTCTTCGGTGCTGCCGCCTGCCTCGAGGCGATGATGCCGAGAATGATCGCACGCAGACGCGGGCGGATTGCGGTCGTAGCCTCGGTCGCCGGTTACCGGGGTCTGCCCACCAGCGCTTATTATGGTGCCAGCAAGGCGGCGCTCATCAATCTGACAGAGTCACTGAGTTTCGACCTCGACCGCGTGGGGGTGACGATGCAACTGATCAACCCCGGATTCGTGAGCACCCCGCTGACCGACCGGAACGAGTTTCCGATGCCGTTCCTGATCAGCGCCGAACAAGCTGCGGAGCGTATCGCACGTGGTCTGGCGGGAAGCGGTTTCGAGATCGCCTTTCCGACCAGATTCGCGCTGCTGATGAAACTGCTACGGTTGTTACCGTACCGGCTCTACTTCCGGCTGGTCGCCCGCGGCACGGGCGCCTGAGCTAGGGCGTGGTCGGCGCGGCCGGTGCAGCAGCTGCGGCTGCTGCGGCCTTCTTCTTCTTGGCTTGGCAGACATAGGCGGCAAGCTCGGTACGGTCGAGCTGACCATCTGGCGTGACCTCGTCTTCAGCTTCCTGGAAGGCGCTGTTGAACTCGTCGGAGTTCAGCTTGTTGTCGTTGTCGGCGTCGGCAGCCTCGAGAAACTCATCGAGTCCGGGCACGTCCGGGCACTCGAAACCTTCATAGGTGACGTTGACCGGCTCGTTGGAGCAGCCTGCGCCGAGCAGGCAGGCGGCAAAGGCAAGCAGGGCCGGACGGCACAACCGCATCGAGCAAAACTCCGTAAGCCCGCTTATCGGGTGGCCGCAACATGCGTGACGTGCCCGCACCTGGCAAGCGGCTGGGACGCGACTACGTCGAATCGCCACGGTGCGCCGGCGTATGCGCGTGGTCGTCGATGCATCGATAGCCAGGACTACTAGGCTGGTACCGATGAGCTCATGCCCGCTGGCCTTCGCCGGGAGCGGCGGTCAGTAGTCTCGCGCCCGAACAGATATCAATCGATGGATGGGCGACAGCCGTCGCCGCTCCGGCGAAAGAAGATGAACACCTGACCTAGTTCGACCCCGAACTTGGTGATCGTGCTCTTGTTGAGCATCACAACGGAATCCTGGAGCAGCATCCAGTCGTCGAAATGCACCCGCCAGAGCCTGCCATTGATCGGCAGGTCGAGATCGTAGGTCCAATGCAGCGCATTGCCGGCAGCACGACCGCGTGCCGTGCCGACGACGTCGGAGGCGGTGCCTTCGTACGCGCCGTTGCCGAGGGGCCGGATGCGCCAGAGCCGCTTGGCTTGCTCGCCATCAGCGTACACAAAGCTCTCGTCGAGGACGAGCATGCCGTCCTCCATGCTGGCGTCGATGTCGACGACAAACTGACGTCGAACATTACCAAACCGGTCCTGAAACAGGCCCCAGGCTCGACTGTGTCCGCAGAAGTAATCCTCGGGCCGGAAAACCGGCTGAGTTCCCGCGAACTCTTCGACCTTCATACCATTACATCCAGCAAGCAGGAGAACGCCATAAATGGCGAGCGATCTGTATCTCATGCTCACTTATACGGCTGCGATCGGGGTTCCGATCTGCGACGCTGGACTTTCCTGGGTACAACGGCTTCGCCGCATGGGCACTGAAACGCAAAGCGGGTCCGTTGCCGGACCCGCCCGTCGTGACAGAAATTTTGTGCCGACTGAGCTCAGCCGATCCCGCCGAGGCTTACATACTTGATCTCGAGATAGTCCTCGATCCCGTACTTGCTGCCTTCGCGGCCCATGCCGCTTTCCTTGACGCCGCCGAAGGGGGCAACTTCGACCGAGATCACGCCGTCATTGACACCCACCAAGCCCACCTCCAGCGCCTCGGCGACGCGGAAGATGCGGCCGATGTCGCGGGCGTAGAAATAGCCGGCGAGACCGACATCGGCGTCATTGGCCTGACGGATGACGTCCTCCTCGGTATCGAAGCGGAACAACGGCGCCAGCGGTCCGAAAGTCTCCTCGTGGGCGACCTTCATGCTCTCGTTGCAGTTGGCGAGCACGGTCGGCTCGAAGAACTGGCCACCGAGCTGGTGCCGCTTGCCGCCCAGCAAGACGGTGGCACCCTTGGCCGTGGCGTCGCTCACATGCTCCTCGACCTTATCGACCGCCTGCGCATCGATCATCGGGCCGATGTAGACATCCTTGGCGGTACCGGGGCCCACCTTCAACTTGCCGGCTGCCGCAGCAAACTTGCGTGCAAACTCGTCATAGACACCGGACTGGACGTAGATCCGATTGGTGCAGACGCAGGTCTGGCCACAGTTCCTGAACTTGCAGGCGATGGCCCCCTCGACCGCCTTGTCGATGTCGGCGTCGTCGAAGACGATGAAGGGGGCGAGGCCGCCCAGCTCCATCGAGGTCCGTTTGACCGTATCGGCGCACTGCTTGAGCAGGATCTTGCCGACCTCGGTCGAGCCCGTGAAGGAGACCTTACGCACGGTCTTGTTGGTGCAGAGTTCGGTGCCGATGGGGCCGGAACTGCCGGTGACGACGTTGAAAACACCGGCCGGCACCCCGGCTCGCTCTGCGAGCTCGGCCATGGCCAGTGCCGAGAACGGCGTGGCGCTGGCCGGCTTGACCACCATGGTGCAGCCGGCGGCCAGCGCTGGGCCGGCCTTGCGGGCGATCATGGCATTGGGAAAGTTCCAAGGGGTGATCGCGGCGCACACACCCACCGGCTGCTTGAGCACCAGGATGCGACGCGAGGCCACGGTCTGCGGGATGACGTCGCCGTAAACCCGCTTGGCTTCCTCGCCAAACCATTCGAGAAAGGAGGCTCCGTAGCCGACCTCGCCCTTGGCTTCGGCCAGCGGCTTGCCCTGCTCGCGCGTCATCAGGTAGGCGAGGTCGTCGGCATTGGCCATGACCAGCTCGAACCAGCGCCGCAGGATCGCCGAGCGCTCCTTGGCGGTCTTCGCCCGCCATGCCGGCAACGCAGCGGCGGCGGCATCAATCGCACGGCGGGTCTCCGCGACACCGAGGCTGGGGACGGTGCCCACGATCTCGCCGTTGGCAGGGTCGGTGACCTTGATCGTCTTGGCATCGTCGGCGCCGATCCAGCTGCCGTCCACGTAGCACTGCTCGCGGAACAGGCGCTGGTCGGAAAGCTGGATCCGCGGATCCTTGAGCGCGGTTGCCATGTGCCCTTATCCCCGTTGGCTACGGGCCACGGCAGCGGAAAACGCGCCACGCATGACCCGAGGCGAAATCGATCGGCGGAATATAGGCTCCGCCCCAAAGCGAGCAAGCGATCAGCCCGTATGGCCGGGATGCCACATCGGTGGCGTGAACACTGGCGCGGCTGCATCCTCGAATGCATCCACGATCAGTGTCCGGGTGTGGGCTGCCATCGGCAGTCCCAAGGCTGCATCGCGCTCGAACCAGCCCAACCGGTCGACCTCGTCGTCGCAAGGGCGCTCGGTGCCGCCCACGACCTTGGCCGCGAACGAGATGCCGACATACGAGACGACGTCGCGATTGGGGTAGGTGAGGCAGAGATCCGGTCCACCATAGACGCCGATAAGCCGCTTCAGCTCGACCAGGAGGCCGGTTTCTTCGAACGCCTCGCGTACCGCCGCGTCGGCCGGCTGCTCGTTCGGGTCCATGCCGCCACCGACCGTCTGCCACATGCCGTCATCGCGGTTACGGACCAGGAGCAGGCGTCCCATGTCGTCCCGGATCATCACGGCGACGGAGGGCAGGAGTACGAGCGCATGGCCGACATGGGTGCGCAGCGAGCGCAGATACTCGGAGATGGCCAAGGTGCATAACCCTCGCGCTTGCTGACGTCGCGGCCATGATTGAAAGCCGGCAACGGCCCATCAAATGGGACGAATGAGGCTGGGATAGCTCGCCGGCATGGAATTGGACAGGCTGTGATTGAGCAGGCTTTCGATCTCGATGCCCACTTCCGCCGGATCAGCTATGGCGGCTCGAGCGAGCCCATCTTGTCCACGCTGTCCGCCCCTCCAGCACTGTCTTGCCAGCATGCTGTTGCGGGTTCGGGCCCTATCTTACCGGCGGGGCGATGCCTACGACGCCATTGCCTTCGTCGCGGAGATGGAGCAGGCAGTGAGCGCGTGGCAACCGTCGCAGCTTTGACACAGAGACATGCGAGCCTACATTGACGAAAGCGAGATGGTCCCGTGGAGAAGCCGTATGGCTGGGCCCATCAAGCCGCCGATCGGTGCTCTGGAGCGCTAGGTTCTTTTGGTCCCTCGGGCGGTGGACCTGATGCGGGCACGGTGGTATCGGAGGCGCGCCGCCGACCACCAGGGCGAGCTGGCCCAAGCCAGCATTTGCAGCTCACGCTAGGCATGGCGTGCGCGGGTCATGGCCTCGCCGAAGAGATCGCCATAAACCGCGAGAATGGTGACTTTCTGCCCCACCGGCCGTTCGACAAAGGCCGGCTGCATCAGCGTGTCCAGAAACTGGTTGATCTCGGCGTCGAGCGTGTAGAACTTGATCACCGTCTTCAGCACGTTGCTGGGCATTGTGATCAGGTCCGCCCGCAAGGTCTCCATGGTCTGCTGTGAACGTTTGTTCGCGAGAATGAAGAATCGCCGCGAGGGATACTCGCGCAGCCGATCGGCCAACGCACGGTAGCCTGGTATGAACTCCTCCAGATTCTCCCGCGTGAGCTCGATCTCGGTACGCAGGGCGGTTGCGGCATGCCGCAACCGCCGCCGTTGCGCAGCACGGGTCGTCAGCGCGGTTGCAACCTGCGTCAGTACCCATACGAGAACCGCCGAACCGAGCAGACTCTCGGGATGTGCCGTGATCCAGCTGAGCACGTCGCCCAGCGCAACCGCCGGCGACGTGCCCCGTTCCATCCTTGTCGTGCCCGATTGCTAGGCCGCGAGCCCCTTGGCGAGGAAGCTCGACATACGCCGCGAGAACGCCCCGGGATCCGGGATCGGCTCGCCCTCGATGATGCGGGCCTGGTCGAGCAGCAGTCGAGCCAGCTCGTCGAATTCGACGCCGCTGGCCTCGTCCGTCGCCATGCCCGCCATGCGCCGCGTCAGCTCATGCTGGCCGTTGATCTCGAGCACCCGCTTGGAGAGCTTGTCGAGCTGACTGTGCTGCTTGAGGAAACGCTCGAGGCGCAGGTCCAGACCATGGTCTTCGGCGACCAGACAGACTGCACTGCCACGCAGCCGCTTGGAGACGCGGATGTCCATGACTTCTTCGCCAAGCGAAGCCTTGAGCCTGGCGATCAGACGCTGCAGCTCGGTGTCGTCCAGTGCCTCCTCCGTCCGCGCCGGCTCGGCATCGCCCTTGACCACCGACAGATCGACGTCCCCACGGGTCAGCGAGCGGAGCTGGTGGTTCTTATAGTCCTTGACCTCCTGCAGCCAGAACTCGTCCACCGGATCGTCGAGCAGCAGGACTTCCACGCCCTTGGCCAGCGCCTGCTCGAGCTGCGGGCTGGTACGCAGGGCGCTGTGGCTCTCGCCGCTGATGTAATAGATCGCCTCCTGGCCCTCCTTCATCCGCCCGACATAGTCGGCAAGGCTGGTCCAGTCGGCGCCGCGCGTGCTCCGGAAGCGGGCCAGGTCCAGGAGCTTGTCGCGATTGTCGGTATCCTCGTAGAGGCCTTCCTTGAGGACGGCACCGAACTCGGCCCACCAATCGTCGTAGCTCTTCGCCTCCACTGTGTCGGTGGCAGCCACTTCGCCGTCAGCGGCCGGCGCCTCGGGTGGCACGGCCTTGGCCTTGGCCGCGAGCTCGTCGAGCAGCCGGCGGACCAGCGCCTTGCGCATCTTGGCGATGACCGCGCCGTGCTGCAGCGTCTCGCGACTGACGTTGAGCTGCAGATCCTCGCTGTCGACCACGCCACTGACGAAGCGCAGATAGCGCGGCATCAGCGCTTCGAGATCGGAGGTGATGAACACCCGGCGCACGTACAGCTTGACCCCGTGCCGGCGCTTCGGGTCGTGCAGGTCGAACGGCCGCGAGCTGGGGACGAACAGCAGCGACGTGTAGGTGAGGGCACCTTCGGCGGCAAAGTGGACTCGCGCGAACGGCTCGTCGAACGCGTGCGCGACGTGGTGGTAGAACTCTTTGTACTGGACCTCGGTGAGCTCGCTCTTGGGCCGAGTCCAGATGGCACTGGCCTCGTTGATCTGCTCGGGCTCGGAAAGGTTCGTCTCGGTATCCCCAGCCTTGGGCCGGCTCTCCAGGATGATCGGGATGCCGATATGATCGGAGTAGGTCCGCACGATCTGGCGGATCTTCCAAGAATCGAGATAGTCCTTGGCATCGGCCTTGAGGTGCAGCGTGATCGAGGTGCCACGCGGGGTTCCAGCTGGCGCTTCCTGCACCGTGTAGCCGCTGCGCCCGTCCGACGCCCACAGCCACCCAGTCTCGGCGCCGGCCTTGCGGCTGCGCACCACGACCCGGTCAGCCACCATGAACACCGAGTAGAAGCCGACGCCGAACTGGCCGATCAGCTTCAGATCGTGCTCCTGCTGACCCGAAAGCTGGTTGAGGAACCGGGCCGTGCCGGAGCGCGCGATCGTACCCAGATTCTCGACCAGGTCGTCGTGGTCCATGCCGATCCCGTTGTCGGAGATCGTCAGCAGTTCCTCGACCTCGTCGGCCAGAATGCGGATCTTCAGTTCCGGATCATCGCCCAGAAGCTCGGGCTGGCCCAAGGACTGGTAGCGCAGCTTGTCACAAGCGTCGGAGGCGTTGCTGATCAGCTCGCGCAGGAAGATCTCGCGCTCCTTGTAGAGCGAGTTGATCACCAGATCGAGCACACGGCCGACATCGGCCTCAAACGGCTGCACGGTCTCGGTCATGTTGTTGGCGTCTTCCTGAATTTGGTGGCCCAGTACGTTGCGCCCGATTTGGGGACGCAATGTGCGGCGTTCAACGGTGCGTCCGTGCTGGACGCAACCACATCCGAGGGTGCAGTGTGCTATTTCAAATAAACGAGGGTCTGGGCAATGGATCGGCCAGCTGGGATGGGTGAATTGCCACCTGCGCCGGAGCGGATCTTGGGTTCGATTTGCGACGCGATCGGCAACACGCCACTGGTGCGCCTCAACCGACTGCCGCTGGAAGCGGGTTGCGCCGCCGAGATCCTGGTCAAGCTGGAGTTCTTCAACCCGCTCTCGTCGGTCAAGGATCGCATCGCGCTGTCCATGATCGAGGCCGCCGAGCGAGCCGGCAAGCTTACGCCCGACAGCACGATCGTCGAGCCGACCTCGGGCAATACCGGCATCGCACTCGCCTTCGTCTGCGCTGCCAAGGGCTATCGGCTGGTTCTGACCATGCCCGAAAGCATGTCGGTCGAGCGGCGCAAGATGCTGAAGATCCTCGGTGCCGAGCTCGAGCTGACGCCGGCGTCGCAAGGCATGCGCGGTGCTCTTCTCGCCGCGGAGCGCATCATCTCCGAGCGCCCCGGAGCACTCATGCTGCAACAGTTCGAAAACCCCGCCAACCCGGCGGCCCATCGACGGACGACGGCCGAGGAGATTTGGCGTGACACTGGCGGGCGGTTGGACGCGGTGGTCGCGGGCGTCGGCACCGGTGGCACCATCACCGGCTGTGCCCAGGCACTCAAGGGACGGGGACCCGGCATCCGGTTCATCGCGGTAGAGCCCGAGGACAGCGCCGTGCTCTCCGGCGGCAAGCCTGGACCGCATAAGATCCAGGGGATCGGCGCCGGGTTCGTGCCGGCCAACCTCGACCGGTCCCTGATCGACGAGGTGATCAGGATCGGCAACGAATCGGCTTTTACCATCGCCCGTCGAGTGGCGGCCCTCGAGGGGCTGCCGGTCGGAATCTCCTCCGGAGCCACCATCGCCGCGGCACTGGAGATCGGAGCGAGGCCACAGATGGCGGGCAAGCGGTTGGTCGTGATCGTGGCGTCCAGCGCCGAGCGCTATCTGTCGACGGAGTTGTTTGCCGAGATCTGAGGCCGGTGTGGCATTTGCGCATGGCCATGCTGCGAAAGCAGCACACCAAATTTATGCTGCAGCGCAATACATAGGTGGTGCTGGCGGATGGCCAGTGTCAGCTTCTGCGAGCCCGATCATGACCTCCCTGCAGACGGCGATAACCCAGGGCGGCACGGCCGCGCGCGGTATCGGCTTTGCGGTTCTGAGCTACGCCTGCTTCTCTACCGGCGATGCCACCATCAAGCTGGCCAGTGGCCGGTTTTCCGTCTTCCAGATCGCGTTCACCGTGGCGCTGTTCGCGCTCATCCCAGTCATGTTCCTGACCCGCGGGCAGGGCGGATGGCGGGCGCTGGTGCCGACGCGCTGGCATCTCGTCGCCCTACGTGGCGTGCTCACCGCGGTCTGCAGCCTGCTGGCCTGGCGGGCGTTTTCCATGCTGCCGCTGGCCGAAGCCTACGCGATCCTGTTCGCCACTCCCATGCTGGTGACCGGCCTCTCGGCGGTGCTGCTACGCGAGGAGGTCGGCTGGCGGCGGTGGACCGCGGCCTTGGTGGGCTTCGTCGGCGTGCTGATCATGATCCGGCCGGATTTCGAGACGCTGGGCCTAGGCCATCTGCTGGCCGCATTCGCAGCGTTGGCGGGGTCCCTTGGCATGATCACGCTCAAGCGCATCGGCCCCAGCGAGAGCAGCGCCTCGATCCTGTTCGCCGTGTTCATCGGGATCATGTTGGCGAGCGGCCCGATGGTGCCGTCGAACTTCGTGATGCCCCAGTGGCACGAGGTTGCCTTCCTGGCGTTGGCCGGGCTGCTAATGGGCTGCGGTCAGGCCGGGCTGGTGCTGGCGACGCGAGACACACCGGCTGTCGTCGTGGCGCCCTTCCAGTACAGCCAGATGATCTGGGGTGTGCTGTTCGGGGCGCTGCTGTTCGGTGACCGGCCGGCGCCGGTACTGTTTGCGGGCATGGCGCTGGTCGTCGCAAGCGGCCTCTACACGATCTGGCGGGAGACGGTTCGGCAGAAGCCGGTCACCCTTGGCGGCGGCCGCGGCGAGGTGCCGGCGCGCATCGCGCGCTGAGACCCCTTCCGTCGGGCGGACGGATCGGCTAGCCGTCGTCTCATGCAACGCAAAACCGTGGCGCTGGGCGCCGAATTCGCTGGGCTCGAGCTGAGCTACCTCGAGCATGGCCTTCCGTCGGCGCCGCGGACCGTGGTCTGTGTGCACGGCCTCACCCGCAACGCGCACGACTTCGATGTGCTGGCGGAAGCGCTCGCAGCCCGCGACTGCCGCGTTCTGGCGATCGATGTCGCCGGACGTGGCGCCAGTGGCTGGCTGGCTGACCCCGCGCAATATGATCTGCCGTTCTACGCCGCTCAGATCGCCTGCCTGCTCGACCTCCTGGGCGTTAGTGAGGTCGACTGGGTCGGCACCTCGATGGGCGGTCTGATCGGGATCGTCCTGGCCGCCGGCAAGCGACCACCGATGATCCGGTTGGTGATCAACGATATCGGACCCTTTGTGCCACGGCAGGCGCTGCAGCAGATCCGTGCCTATCTCGGCCTCGACCTGGTCTTCAAGGATGTGGCCGAGCTCGAGGCGCATCTACGCCTGATTCATGCCGGCTTCGGCCCACTTACCGACGCCCAGTGGCGACACCTGGCCGTGCATAGCAGCCGGATGACTCCTGAAGGACTTCGGTTGCACTACGATCCGGCAATTCGCGCGCCGTTCGCGGCAGTGGCGGAGCAGGATACCGACATGTGGGAGCTGTGGGACCAAGTCCGCTGCCCCACCTTTGTGCTGCGTGGTGCCGAGAGTCCGTTGCTCACGCCGACCATCCTGGAAGAGATGGGTCGCCGCGGGCCGCCGCTGCAGGCGGTGACCCTGGAAGGCGTTGGCCATGCGCCGGCGCTGATGGCGGACGAACAGGTAGCCGTTATTATCGGCTGGCTCGGGATCTAGAATATGCGCCGCCTCTGTGCCGCGGCGCTGGCGATGCTGGGTCTTGCCGGGTGCGCGTCACAGGCCCCGCGATCGACACAGACCGATCTGCCGGGTGGCCAGACACTCGTACGGGATGGGTTGGCGACGGGCGGCGACCGGTTGGTCGCGATCGACGGGGCGGCAGCATGCCGAGAGCCCATCCTGTGGCACCGAACCGGAGCCATCTGGAATGAGGCTGCTCGGGGCGAGGCTCTGCACGGGAATGACTGTCCCCCTGTGACGGCAATGCTGGCTTCCGATGCCCGGACGCTGGCCGTGTACGACTTCAGCGCCGGCCGTGCCGAGGTGCAGACCCTGGTGGATGGGCAGTTCACGCCCGCCGGTAGTGCATCGCTGACGGCGGCTGCAGGCTTCCCGTTTCCGGCGCCCGGTCCCAACCTAGCCTTTTCGGCCGACGCCAGGATGCTGCTGCTGGGATCGCTCAACCGCGCCTGCCGACGGCCGACGGCCAATGCTCGCGCTTGCGGCACCGCGGAATTGTTCGAGCGTCACGGCAGCGGCTGGACAGGTGTCGCCACCTTCCAGCCGGTACCGGAGCGGGACGGGCGAATTCGGTTCGGGCAGGCGGTGGCCTTAACCCCAACGGGCGATCTGGCGCTGGTGGGCGGCACCGGCGAGCCCGGTCGTTCCGGGGCGCTTTGGGTCTACGCGCTGGGTGGCGACGAACCGCAGTTGGTGCAGATTCTGTCGCCGCCCAAGCCGGAAGGCGGCTTTGCCAACGATCTGTCGCTTGCCGCCGACGGTAGCTGGCTGGCCGTGGGCGGCGAGCAGGCGGTCTACCTCTACCAGCGCAATGGTGAAAGCTTCAGCTATCGCAGGAAATTGACGCCACCGGACCTGGCAGCCGGCCACTTCGGCGAGACCGTGGCCCTATCGGCGGATGGCGGCCGTCTGCTGGTCGGTGCACCGCGGACGGCCTGCACGGCGGGCGAGCGTTGCGGCATCGCCTATCTCTTCGAGCGTGACAGATACTGGCAGATGACACGCACCATCCGCCCGGATCAGCCGATCCCGGACGCCAATTTCAGCCATCATCTGTCGCTGAGCCCGGAGGGAACTCGGGCGGCGCTGCAAGGTGCCGCAGTGCACGTGATCGCGCTCGAAGACGCCCACTGACCCTTTGGCAGGAGGTCACCCCCGCCCGAGCTTGGGTGCCATGTCCAGGGCGGCATAGGTCAGAATGGCGTCCGCACCGGCGCGCTTGAAGGCGATCAGGGTCTCTGCCATCGCCTGATCGGCGTCGAGCCAGCCGCGCTCGGCCGCAGCCATTAGCATCGCGTACTCGCCGGACACCTGATAGGCGAAAGTAGGAAGCTGGAATGCGTCCTTCACGCGACGGATGACATCGAGATAGGGCAGTCCCGGCTTGATCATCACCATGTCCGCCGCCTCGGCGATGTCCATGGCCACTTCGCGGAGCGCCTCAGCGGTGTTGGCAGGGTCCATCTGATAGGTTTTCTTGTCGGCCTTGCCCAGGGCTGCCGCCGACCCGACGGCATCACGAAACGGGCCGTAGAAGGCGGAGGCGTACTTGGCCGCGTAGGACAGGATCATCGTCTGCTCGAACCCGGCTTCGTCCAGGCCGAGCCGGATGGCGCCGATACGACCATCCATCATGTCGGAGGGCGCCACGACATCGCAGCCGGCCACCGCCAGGCATTTGGCCTGACGGATAAGGGCCTCCACGGTCTCGTCGTTGATGATGCTGCCTTCGCGCAGGATACCGTCCTGGCCATGGCTGGTGTAGGGGTCGAGAGCCACGTCGCCGATCAGCCCGAGTTCCGGAAAGCGTCGCTTGAGTGCGCGGATGGCCCGGCACATCAAGTTCTCGTCGTTCCATGCCTCAGCGGCATCGTCGCTCTTGCAGGAGAGCGGCGTCACCGGGAACAGGGCCAGTGCTGGGATGCCCAGCTCCAGGGCGCGTTCCGCTACCGGCAGCAACAGGTCCACCGACAGCCGCTCGATGCCTGGCATCGAGGCGACGGCCTGGCGCTGACCCTTGCCCTCGAGCACGAACAGCGGCTGGATCAGATCCGCCGGGGCCAGCCGATGTTCCGCCACCAGGGAGCGGCTCCACCCGTGCTGCCGCAACCGGCGCAGACGGGTGCGCGGGAACGGGGCTGGCTGAACGAGATGTCTGGGCTGGCTCATCGCCGGCCTCCCGATACTCGACGAACGCGGTGATGCATCGCGTTGTTCTATCGATGCCGTCTCGCCGATGCAATGTGTGCACCGTACCTCGGTGCCCTGCGCATTGACCCTGCCGCAGCCAATCGCTACCAGCATAGTAGCCGTACCCAGGGGGCGCGCATGGAATACGAGTCGACGATAAGCGTTTGTCCATGACCGATCCCGGTCAGGAGATCCGGTTCGAGCGTCGCGGTCGGCTTGGAATCGTCATCCTCGACCGGCCTCGAGCCTTGAATGCGTTGACCTGGGGCATGGTACGTGAGCTCAGCCGGTGGCTGGCGGTGTGGCGCGAAGATCCCAAGATCGCAGCGGTGTTGGTCAAGGCTGCCCCTGGACGCGCGTTCTGCGCCGGCGGTGATATCAAGGCGGTCACCGATGTCGTCCGCGCTGGCGGGGTGAGCGCGGCGTTGCCGTTCTTCCGCGAAGAGTACCGGCTCAACTGGCGGATTCACAGCTTTCCTAAGCCATACGTGGCACTGCTCGACGGCTTCACGTTCGGGGGCGGGGTTGGCATCTCCGTCCACGGCGCAGTCAGGGTCGTGACCGAGAACACGCTGGTGGCGATGCCAGAGACGGCAATCGGCTTCTTTCCGGACGTTGGGGCGACTTGGTTTCTGCCGCGCTGCCCCGGTGAAGTCGGGATGTATCTCGGCCTGACGGGGGCACGCTTGAGCGGCGCCGACTGTCTGCATGCCGGAATCGGCACCCATCCGGTACCGGCGTCTCGTCTGGAAGAACTCGAGGCCATGCTGCCGGAGTGCCTTGAGGCCGGGGAGCCGAGTGAGGCGATTGCCGGCCTCCTGGCGGAGGTTCGGGGTGATATCGGCGAGGCTGCTCTGCCGGAACGGCGCGCGCGCATCGATCATTGTTTTGGCGGAGACACCATGCCGGAGGTTCTCGACCGGCTGGGGGCCGAGTCCACCGGTTTTGGTCACGAGCAACTGGGACTTCTCGCCGCCATGTCGCCGCTGGCCGTCCATATTGCCTTCGCTCAGATTCGGCGTGGACGGCAGCTCGGCATCGATGATGCGCTGCGGCTCGAATACCGAATGGTGCATCGAATGTTGGCGGCGCCGGATTTTGTGGAGGGTGTTCGCGCCTTGTTGGTCGACAAGGACAAGCGCCCCAGTTGGCGCTACAACAATATGCAGTCCGTGCCGCTGGAAGAGGTCGAAGCGTTCATGGACCCGCTCCCGTCGGGCGATCTGGCACTCGACTGGGACGGGATTTAGGCAGCGCCCGAAGTTTCGACGAGGAGGTGGTATGACCACCATCGGTTTCATCGGCCTCGGCCATATGGGATTGCCCATGGCCAGGAATCTGGTCAAGGCTGGGCACTTGGTGCTCGGCTTCGATGTCAGCTCCGCCGCCATCGCAGCACTGGCGGCGGCTGGCGGATCCGGGGCTGCCAGCATCGGCAAAGCCGTGGCTGAGGCGGACTGTGTGGTGACCATGCTGCCCGAAGGTCGGCACGTGCGTGCCGTCCACATGGACCAAGGGGCGATCTTCGCTACGGCAAGGCCGACCACGCTGTTGATCGACTGCTCGACCATCGATGTCGATACTGCGCGGACGGTGGGAGCCGCCGCAGCGGCGCGGGGCTTCACGATGGTCGATGCTCCGGTCTCCGGCGGGGTTGCCGGTGCCGAGGCCGGAACGTTGACCTTCATGGTGGGCGGCACGGCCGCCGGCTTCGCGCGCGCGCAGCCGATCTTGGCCACCATGGGCAAGGCGGTGATCCATGCCGGCGCCCCCGGCAATGGCCAAGCCGCCAAGATCTGCAACAATATGATGCTGGGCATCCAGATGCTGTCGGTCTGCGAAGCGATGGCCTTGGGCCGCCGTTTGGGGCTGACGGCTGAGCAGCTGTTCGAGATCAGTCGCCAGTCGTCGGGGCAGTGCTGGTCCCTCACCAGCTATTGCCCCGTGCCGGGGCCGGTCGCCAGCTCCCCGGCCAATCGCGGCTACCAGCCTGGCTTCAGCACGGCGATGATGGTCAAGGACCTGAAGCTGGCTCAGGCCGCAGCCCAGGCGGTGGGCGCAAGTACGCCATTGGGAGCGGAAGCCTATCAGATGTATAGCCTTTTCGCCGGTAGCGGGAAAGATGGACTGGATTTTTCCGCTATAATCAAGATGATCGAAGGGAATGCTGCTTAGGCCCGGCCGAGCCCGCGAGCACGGCCCGGAATCGCAGCCCATAGACAATCGAGGCGGACGTGACCGATCAATACCTCATCAGTATTCGACTCATCGAGCGATTGCATCGGCGGTTCCTGGACGTAATCAAGGCAGAACTCGACCGCCTTGGGATCGAGGATATCAACAACGTCCAAACGTTGATCCTGTTCAACATCAACGAAGAGCAGTTGACCGTCGGTGAACTTACCGTGAGAGGCTATTACCTTGGCTCCAATGTCTCCTACAATGTGAAGAAACTGGTTGAGAATGACTATCTTATTCAGGAACGTTCGGCCCACGATCGGCGGATGACCCGGGTGCGCCTTTCGCAGAAGGGGCTCGATCTGACGGCACGAATCAGCGAGCTGTACCAACGCAACAGCGAGGAGCTGGCCGACAAATATGTGGCCGAGGAGCAACTACGCCAAACCAACCAGGCGTTGATGAGCCTGGAACGGTATTGGAGCAGCCAGATCAGCTACGGACCGTCGTTCGTAATGATGGAAACTGAAGAGTGAGTATGTGGTGCGGCGCACGCGTGACCTGTGCACCGGTGACTGGAGAGCCTGGAGCTACCGCTCAGTCGTCGGCTTTGGGAGGCTTCTGTAGGCTGTTGAGCTGACGCTGCAGTGATTCCATGCGCTCCTTCAACTCGCGCATTTCCTTGTCCAGACCAGTCGGCACGTCCTGGCCTGCCATGCCCTGCGGCACGGCCATCGCCTCGTCGCCCGGTCGACCGAAGGTGACTTCCTCGCCGGGGTTCGGTGGTCGGAAAATTGTGGCGGCACGCTGGAATAGCGCCATGTTCTGCCGTGCCATGTCTTCGAACTGGTTCAGCGGGAAGAACCGACCGAAGGTCTGCTCCATGTAGCTCCGCATCTGGTCCTGATTGCGGGCAAAATTGTCCATGCTGAGTTCGAGATAGCGCGGCAGGAAAGACTGCAGACTGTCGTCGTAAAAGCCGATCAGGTGGCGAAGAAAACCGATGGGCAGCAGATTGCGGCCCTTGCTGTCTTCTTCGAGAATGATTTGCGTCAATACGGATCGTGTGATGTCCTCGCCGGTCTTGGCATCGAACACCACGAACTCTTCACCCTTACGCACCATCTGGCTCAGTTCGTCGAGCGTGACATAACTGCTGGTGGCGGTGTTGTACAAGCGACGATTGGCGTATTTTTTGACAACCGCAGGTTTGGCCGCGGTTTCGTTGGTCGGCTCAGCCTTCCGTAGGCTCATTTCTATCCCTGTCACGCCCAGCCGGCAGTCATTCTCGGACCGGCCACGCACGACGTTATCGCTGGCAATCGGCGCTCACAAGCGCCAATTGCTGCAATGCCGAAAATAACGTGATGACTAGCCGCGCTTCACATCAGCGCGGCCAGTTCCTCCTCGAGCGAAAGCTCTGGCTCTTCCTCCTCGTCTTCGACGGGTGCGACGGTGATCCCCGCCTGCATGTCCGCCTCTTCCTTGGAGCGGGCAACGTTCACCATCACGTTGACCTCGACTTCGGGGTGCAACGCCACGACGACCGTGTGGATACCAAGCGTCTTGAGCGGCTGCTCGAGCCTGATCTGCTGGCGATCCAGCATGATGCCGATCTCGGAGAACGCATTGGCGATATCGCGGCCGTTGACCGAGCCATAGAGCTGACTGGTCTCGCTGGCCTGACGGAGCAGGGTGACGCTCTGACTGTCCACCTTGACCGCCGCCTTCTGCGCGTCCTGCTTGCGCTCCAGGTTGCGTGCTTCGAGCTGCGCGCGACGCCGCTCGAAATCGACCATGGCGGACTTGGTCGCCCGCAGGGCCTTGCCGGTCGGGATCAAATAGTTGCGGGCGTAGCCGGGCTTGACGCCGACCACCTCGCCCATGTCGCCCAGATGAGGCACACGCTCGAGTAGGATGATCTGCATGGGACTGCTTCCGCTCAGCCGGAGACGTAGGGCAGCAGCGCCAGCTCACGGGCGCGCTTGATCGCCTGGGCGAGGAGACGTTGCTCCTTGGCGGTTACGGCGGTGATGCGCCGCGGCACAATCTTGCCACGCTCGGAGACGAAGCGCTGCAGCAGCTTGATGTCCTTGTAGTCGATCTTCGGCGCGTCGACGTGAGCAAACGGGCTCGACTTGCGCCGACGGAAGAACGGCCGCCGGATGGTGATGTTCGGCGGCTCGCCGCCCCGGCCGCGGCCGTGATGGCCACCATCGTCCTGCCGCTCGGTATTGTCGTCTTCTCTAGCCATATCTCAAACGCTCTCAGCTGCGGAATTCGCCACGGTCACGGTCGCCGCGATCGCCGCGGTCACCCCTGTCCCCTCGGTCGCCACGATCGCGGTCGCGATCCCGGCCGCGCCCACCGTCGAAGTCGCGGCGGCCACCGCCACGATCGTCACGGCTGGACTTTGCGACCATGACCTGGGACGGGCCTTCCTCGAATGCCTCGACACGCACGGTCAGGTAACGCAGCACGTCTTCGTGAATGCGCTGCGTGCGCTCGAGCTCGGTGACAGCCGCTGCCGGCGCGTCGACATTAAGGTGTAGATAATGGCCCTTGCGGTGCTTCTTGACCCTATAGGACAAGTTCCGAAGGCCCCAATATTCCACCTTGGCGACAGAGCCGCCCTGACCAGTGAGGATCTCACCGAACGCGTCGGCAAGGGCCTGGGCCTGCTGGGTGGAGAGATCAGGGCGGGCGATGACGGTGTGCTCATAGAGAGGCATGCCGAACGAACATCCTTTCCGTTGGACAACAAGACGGGGCCCGCCAGCCATTCCGGCGTTCCAGCGTCCGGTCTTCCTCTGGGGCGGCGTGGGCAAGAGGGCACAGCAAAGCCCTCGCCTGCGCAGCGAGAGGCGGGCTTATACACGCTTCCGGCGCCAAAGCAAGCAACTCCAGTGCGGAACCTCGATTGGCACTCCACGTGCCGGCCATCTGCTTGACACCCGGATGGCGGTGGTTATCACCGCTTGCACCGCGCAGAGGGGGGCGCCGCCGCGAAAATGAGCATGATCGCAGTGTTTCCAGGGCAGGGTGCCCAGTCCGTCGGTATGGGAAGGGCCTTATATGACGCCTATCCCGTATGCCGAACGGTGTTCGAGGAGGTCGACGATGCGCTGGGCGAGCGCCTATCGGCCATCATCTTCGACGGGCCGACCGAGGCACTGACCCTGACGGCGAACGCGCAGCCTGCACTGATGGCAACCTCGCTGGCCGCCGTCCGGGCGCTGGAGCAAGCAACGGGACGGCGACTTGGGGCATTGGCTTCCTATGTAGCCGGGCACAGTCTGGGCGAATATTCGGCACTGGCGGCGGCGGGTGCGATCGGCGTCGGCGATGCGGCCCGGCTGCTACGCTTGCGTGGGCAGGCGATGCAGGACGCCGTGGGGGCAGGCCAGGGCGCCATGGCTGCAATCCTGGGCACCGACGTGCCCATGGTCGAGGCAGTTGCTGCCGAGGCTGCGGCGTCTGGCGGGGTGTGCGAGCTCGCCAATGACAATGGAGACGGGCAGCAGGTCATCTCGGGCAGTCGCGAGGCCGTCGAACGCGCGGTGGCACTGGCCAAGGAGCGGGGTGCCCGCCGCAGTGTGATGCTGCAGGTATCGGCACCCTTCCATTGTGCCCTCATGCAGCCGGCCGCGATGCGGCTCGCGACGGCGATCCAGGCCTTGCAGTTCGCGGCGCCGACGGTGCCTGTGATCGCCAACGTGACCGCGGAGCCGGTCGATACGCCGGCCCTGATCCAGGAAATGCTGGTGCGGCAGGTGACGGCGCGGGTCCGTTGGCGTGAGAGCATGGCCACAATGGTTCGGCTCGGGATCGACCAGGTGCTGGAGCTTGGAGCCGGCAAAGTGTTGAGCGGCCTCGCCAGACGGGGTGTTCCCGGCGCGCAGCTGCTAAATGTTCAGGACCCTGCTGACGTCGAGGCCGTGGCTGCAAAACTGGTGGGAGAGGTCGCATGACCATGTTCGACCTGTCGGGCCGAAAGGCGCTGGTCACCGGTGCCTCCGGCGGGATCGGCGGTGCCATCGCTCGGGCGTTGCATGCGCAGGGTTGCCATGTGGTCCTCGCCGGGCGCCGCCGCGAAGCGCTGGAGGAACTCGCGAGCGCCTTGCAGGAGCGGTGCGAAATCCAGACCGGCGACATCGCGGACGCGACAGCGGCGGATGCTTTGGTGGCGGCGGCCGATCCCGTTGATATTCTGGTCAACAATGCGGGCATCACGCGTGACATGCTGGCGCTGCGCCTGAAGGATGTTGATTGGCAGGTGGTGCTCGACACCAACCTCACTGCGGCCTTTCGCCTCGCGCGAGCTGCATTGAAAGGTATGATTAAGCGTCGATATGGCCGGATCGTGAACGTGACGTCCATCGTGGGCGTGACGGGCAATCCCGGGCAGGCGAACTATGCTGCTGCCAAGGCGGGCCTGATCGGGATGTCCAAAGCCCTGGCGCAGGAAGTGGCGGCGCGTGGGGTGACGGTGAACTGTGTCGCTCCTGGTTTCATCGATACGGCGATGACCCGCGCCCTCGACGAGCGGCAGCGCGAGGCACTGCTCGGCCGGATTCCGTCGGGGCGTCTCGGCAGTGGTGAAGACATCGGCGCTGGCGTCGTTTACTTGGCCAGCACCGAAGCTGGCTATGTCACCGGCCAGACCTTGCATGTGAATGGCGGGATGGCGATGATCTGAGTGGTAAAGCAGCGGCTTTCGGGGAGGCTGCGTGCCTAGCCAAGTCCTGACCCATCGTGTAAGAGCGCCCACGCCGCGCCCGTCCAGCCTTTGCAACCCCAGACGGCGCACTAGACTTTAGTGAGAAGCCCAAGTGGCGGAGAGTAGAATCGATGAGTGATATCGCTGAGCGGGTCAAGAAAATCGTCGTCGAACATCTCGGCGTCGATGAGGCCAAGGTTGGCGACGAGGCTAGCTTCGTCGACGATCTCGGCGCGGACAGCCTCGACACGGTCGAACTGGTCATGGCCTTCGAGGAAGAGTTCGGCTGCGAGATCCCCGATGACGCAGCGGAGAAGATCTTGACCGTCAAGGATGCGATTGAGTTCATCAAGGCGCACCAGTCGTAGGCACCCTCCGGGTTCGGCAATCGTCGTCGGGGGCAAGGAAGAGGCAGACGGGATGAGGCGTGTCGTCGTCACCGGGCTGGGGATGGTCACACCGCTTGCAAGCGGGGTGGAGCAGACCTGGGCGCGGCTTTTGGCTGGCGAATCCGGCATTCGCCGGATTCATCAGTTCGACGTCTCCGATCTGCCGGCCAAGATCGGCGGCATGGTCCCCCGTGGCGATGGAGCCGGCGAGTTCCGACCGACCGATTTTGTCGAGGCCAAGGAGCTGCGTCGGAACGACGACTTCATCGTCTATGGCATTGCTTCGGCGGTTCAGGCGGTCGAGGATTCGGGGTGGCAGCCCGAGACGGAAGAGCAGCGCTGGCGGACCGGCGTCTTGATGGGCTCGGGAATTGGCGGGCTCAACAGCATCGCCGACACCGCTCTCATCCTCGACAAAAGCGGCCCGCGACGGGTGAGTCCGTTTTTCATCCCGTCGGCGCTGATCAACTTGGCCAGCGGTCAGATCTCCATCCGCTACGGCTTCAAGGGTCCCAACCACGCCGTGGTGACGGCGTGCTCGACCGGCGCGCATGCGATCGGCGATGCAGCCCGGATGATCATGATCGACGACGCGGACGTCATGGTTGCGGGTGGCTGCGAAGCTGCTCTCGGGCGGATCGGCATGGCTGGATTCGCTGCCGCGCGTGCGCTGTCGACAGCGTACAATGATACCCCGGAGAGGGCGTCGCGACCCTGGGACAAAGGCCGTGACGGCTTTGTCATGGCCGAGGGCGCCGGCTCTGTCGTGCTTGAGGAGTATGAGCACGCCAAGCGCCGGGGTGCGAAGATCTATGCCGAGGTCAAGGGCTACGGCATGTCCGGCGACGCCTATCATGTGACCGCACCCAGCCCGGAGGGCGACGGTGCCTTTCGGGCCATGCAGGCGGCGCTGAAGCGCTCCGGCCTGCGGGCGGACGACATCGACTACATCAATGCGCACGGCACCAGCACGCCACTGGGTGACGAGATCGAGCTGGGTGCCGTCAAGCGGCTCTTTGGCAACGCGGTCGCGAAGCTGTCGATGTCCTCGACCAAGTCCGCGATCGGCCACCTGCTGGGCGCTGCCGGAGCTGTCGAAGCGATCTTCTGCATCTTGGCGCTTCGCGACCAGATCGTACCGCCGACACTGAATTTGGAGGATCCCTCCGACGGTTGCAGCGACATCGATCTGGTGCCGCTTACGGCCAAGAAGCGTGAGGTCAAGGCGGTGCTGTCGAACTCGTTCGGTTTCGGCGGCACCAATGCCAGCGTCATTCTCACGGCCCCACATCTGAGCTGAGACATTGGTGGCACGTTGGGGCCGCGGTCTGCTGATCGGCGCCGTTGCGCTATTGGTGACCGGCGGAGCTGTGGCATTGGTAGGCTGGCATCTGGCCAGAACCTACCTGCATAGCCCAGGCCCGCTGGCGCAGGCGACGATTGTCGATCTGCCACGTGGCAGCGGCGTCAGTGCCATTGCCGCGCGATTGGCCGAAACCGGTGCCATCGAACATCCGTTGGCATTCGTGGCCCTGGCGCGCGCCCTGGGCAAGGACCGGGTCCTCAAGGCCGGCGAATATGCTATCGAGCCCGGCATATCGCCTGAGGCGATCCTGGCGCTGCTGGAAAGCGGCAAGGTTGTCCTTCACCCGATCGCCATACCGGAAGGCCTGACGGTCACCGAGGTCTACGGACTGCTCGCGGCAGAGGACGTGCTCGCCGGGCCGCTGCCGCCGGAGCCGCCCGAGGGCAGCCTGATGCCCGAGACCTATCTCGTCCCGCGCGACGAGGCGCGCGCCGTGCTGGTGGAGCGGATGCAGGGGGCGATGCAGGCGGAACTGGCTCGCCTCTGGGCCGGGCGCCGCACCGATCTGCCGCTGCAATCCCCCCAGGATGCTCTCGTGCTGGCCTCCATCATCGAGAAGGAAACAGCCAAGCCGGACGAGTATCGGCTCGTATCGGCAGTCTTCCACAATCGGCTGCGGCGCGGGATGATGCTGCAGACCGACCCGACGGTGATCTATGCGTTGACCAATGGAAAATGGCCGCTCGATCGCGAGCTACTGCGTGCGGACCTGGCGGTCGACGATCCATACAACACCTATCGTGTGGCCGGCCTGCCTCCTGGGCCGATCGCCAACCCCGGCCGTGCGGCCTTGGCCGCCGCCCTCGACCCCGCACCGGTGGACTACCTTTATTTTGTCGCCGACGGCACCGGTGGCCATGCCTTCGCCACCACGTTGGCCGAGCACAACCGCAATGTCGCGCGTTGGCGCAAGCTCAGGCAGGACGGCTGAAGCGGGATCATTCTTTGCCCGGCCAGCGACCGGTGGCCAATTGCTGCATGGACACCGGCAGTATACCGGCGAAGCGGGCTCCCCAGTACATGGCTCGTGGGAATGCGATCTCGGCATCGCCTCGTGCCAGACGCCGTTTGATCAACTGGGCGGCGTCTTCCGCCTGCATCAGCATCGGCATCGGGAAGCGGTTGCGGCGCGTCAGTGGGGTGTCCACGAAGCCGGGACAGATCACGCTCACGGTAACGCCTTGCGGCGCCAGCTTCACCCGCAGACCTTCGCCCCAAATTCGAACGGCGGCCTTGCTGGCGCAATAGGCGGCCGTGCCCGGGCGGGCGACGTAGGAGGCCAGCGAGCTCATCAGCGCAATCTGTCCGTGGCGCCTTCCGGTCATGCGGGACAGGAGCGGTTCGACGGTGTGGACGACGCCCATGACGTTGATCGCGAACAGTGGTGCCACGCTGCCGCCATGGCCCAGCATGGTGCCGGAAATGCCGGCATTGGCGATGACCAGGTCCACGGGGTGCGCATCGTCGACCAGGGACACGGCTTCGGTCATCGCCTCGGGGTCGGTGACGTCGACCAGTACCGCCGCAACCAATGCCCCCTTGCTCCGGCACACCTCCGCCACCTCGCGGATCCGACTCTCATCGCGACCGAACAGCGCCAGCCGTACCCCGCTCGCGGCATAGGCGCTGGCCAGAGCGGCGCCGATCCCGCTGCTGGCGCCCGTGATCAGGATATGGCTGGGCAGCTGGGCTTGGTTCTGCGCGTTCATGGGGCTAGAAGCGGGCGCGGGACGCGCCGGTATCTGCCGGCCGCCTGGATGCTGGCCGGAGTGTGGCGGAAGATGCTCGACGAGGTGATGCCCGACCCGAGGCGGCGGCGCGGTCTGATGCTCGTCATGTCCTCGCCTTCAGGGGCCGGAAAAACGTCAATCTCGCATCGCGTGCTCGAACTCGAGCCGGAGCTGGCGCTCTCGATCTCCGTGACGACACGGCCGCAGCGACCGGGTGAAATCGAGGGCGTGCACTATCTGTTCATCAAGCCGCATCAGTTCGAGCAGATGGTGGCACGAGGAGAGCTGCTGGAGCACGCGCGCGTCTACGGCAATTCTTACGGCACGCCGCGGGCGGCTGTCGAGCAGGCGCTGGCGTCGGGCCGCGACGTGCTCTTCGACATCGACTGGCAAGGGGCGCAGCAGCTGCGGGCTGCCGCTGCGGACGACATGGTGGGAGTGTTCATCCTGCCGCCGACCTTGTCCGAGCTGGAGCGGCGCCTGCGTATCAGGGCGCAGGATCCCGAGGAGACGGTCCGGTTTCGTCTGGCCCAGGTCGCGTCGGACGTCACCCACTGGCCCGAATACGACTACGTGCTGGTGAACAAGGACTTCGAGGCCAGCGTCGCGGCGGTACGGGCGATCCTGGCCTCTGAACGCCTGCGCCGCAAGCGCCAGCCCGGTCTCACGGACTTCGTGGAGCAGTTCCGGTCCAGGCCGCCCGCTTGAGCAATTTCCCAGCTATGGGGCCATTCACGGTCCCTTGCCACTAGATTTAGCGCGCTGCGCTGGAACTGAGTGATCGCACGAGCTATCCTGCAGAAGCTGTTGGGATCTCACGGGATCCCATTTCTGACATAGGATGGATACTGTTCGTGTTTGAGGCTGCCGTCGCCGGATCCACCATCTTGGCGCTGTTGGCGTTGTGGGGAATCCTGCGTCACCGCGCGCTCGAGCGCGCATACCGTCGTTTCGACCAGCTCGTCGAGGAGTATCTCCCCGTCCTCCAGCGCAAGCATCGGCAGCTGATCCGCACCGATGACTATGGCATCGTCGATCGCAGCCGCTGGGAAAAGGAGGTCGGCTACTTTTTCCAGCGTATCGTCTTCGCCAGCTTGGCGCCGGCCGATGGCCGCCACGTCGAGGAGCGGCTTGATGCCTTCAAGGCGCGGCTGGAGGCTATGGTCGAGGCTGTCCGGCAGGACGTGGGGGCCGAGGCCCGCCTGGAGCGGGTGCGCAACGGGGTCGAGTTCGAGCTGTTCTGCGCCGAGCAGCTCGAGCAGGCGGGGTGGCGGGTAGCGTTGACCGGCGCCTCACGCGATCAAGGTGCCGACCTCGTCGCCGAGCGCGACCGGGAGCGGCTCGTCGTGCAGTGCAAATTTCTGAGCCGGCCGGTCGGCAACTACGCGGTGCAGGAGGTCGTCGCCGCCTGCTCGCACCATGACGGCACGCGCGCCATGGTGGTCTCGAACCAGCGGTTCACGACGAGCTGCATGGAGCTCGCCGCCACCAACGATGTCGAGCTATGCCACTGGAGCGAGCTCGCCAAGCTCTAGCTAGGCCGATCCTGCGCCGACGAGCTGCTCGATGCCGATCGGAAAGCGGCGCGCCCGGACCCCCGTCGCGTGCCACACGGCGTTGGCGATCGCTCCCGCCGTGCCCGTGATGCCGATCTCGCCGACCCCCTTGATGCCCAGAGCGTTAACATAAGGGTCGTGCTCCTCGACCAGGATGGCTTCGAGCGACGGCACGTCGGCGTTCACCGGCACGTGGTACTCGGCGAGGTTCGGGTTCATCACCCGGCCGGAGCGCGGATCCAGCATGGCCCGTTCTTGCAGGGCGAAGGAGACGCCCCAGATCATGCCCCCGTAGTACTGACTGCGCACGAGCTGCGGGTTGATGATCGTGCCGGCCGCGAAGGCACCCACCAAGCGTGTCGCCCGGACCTGCCCGAGATCCGGGTCCACCTTCACCTCGGCGAACACGGCGCCATGCGCGTGCATGGCGTAGGCCTCTTGCGCCGCCGGATCGCTGGCGCCGGTGCCGCGCCCCTCGATCTCCGGCAGATCGGCGCGTGACAGAATGTCGGCAAAGCCGTCGCTGCGGCTCTCGTCGTCGCGTCGGATCAGTCGCCCGCCCCGCGCCAGCACGCCGACATTGTCGGCGCCGAACAGGGGTGAGCGCTCGTCATGCAGGGCCAGATCCGCGAGCTTGGCGATCACGTCGGCGCCGGCGCCGTGGATCGCCATGCCGGCGGTCGCCGTATGGGCCGAGCCGCCGGCAATGCCTGCATCGGGGAGATCGGAGCTGCCGGACCGGAACTCCACCTGCTCGATCTCGAGGCCCAAGCTGTCGGCCGCGATCTGGGCGAGGGCCGTCCAGGCACCCTGGCCCATATCATGCGCGCCGAGCTCGACCAGGCCAGTCCCATCGCGCCGCAGCACGGCCCTGGCTTGACCCTGGAACATGAGGGCGGGAAAGGTCGCGGTGCCGACGCCCCAGCCGACAAGGAGCCCGTTCTCGTCACGCATCTGGCGCGGCGCCAGGGGGCGCCGCTCCCAGCCGAAGCAGGCAGCGCCCTGCGCATAGCACTCCCGCAATGCTTTTGAGGAGAACGGCTTGCCGGAGACCGGCTCGACCTCCGCATAGTTCCGCAGGCGAAATTCCAGGGGGTCCAGACCGGCGGCTTGCGCCATTTCGTCGATCGCACTTTCGAGCGCGATGCTGCCGCTGGCCTCTCCGGGCGCGCGCATGAAGAGCGGCGTGCCCGTGTCCAGCCGCACCGCGTCGGTGGTCGTGGCGATGGAGGGGCTGGCATAGAGCGTGTGCGACACCTGGCCGGCTGGCTCGAAGAAATCGTCGAAGCTGCTAGAGGCCGTGCGCACATGGTGATGGATGGCCGTCAGCGCGCCGTGGCGGTCGGCGCCGAGCCGGATCGTCTGCCGCGTTGGGGCACGATGGCCCACGGGGCCGTACATCTGCTCGCGTCTCAGCACGAGCTTCACCGGCCGCCCGACGAGGCGTGCCGCCAGGATGCCCAGCACCTGCGGCCCGGAGATCAGGCCCTTGGACCCGAACCCGCCGCCCAGGAACGGGCTGCGGATGTGGATGCTCTTGTGGGGAATACCGAACAGCCCGGCGATGCGCTCCTGCGCCCAGGCAAGTCCCTGGCTCGGGGTGTCGATCGAGAGGCGATCGCCGTCCCAGGCGGCCACGATGGCATGCGGTTCCATCGCGTTGTGGAACTGGCTGGGCGTCTCGTAGACGGCATCGATGCGGTGTGCCGCGGCCTCCAGGCCGGTGTCGACATTGCCATGCCGCACCTCGGACGGCATACCGACGCCGACCACCGGTGGGACGAAGCTCTCGCTCCCGCTGAGATCGAGCTGCGGCTGCTGCGTCTCGTAGCGCGGCGCGAGCAGCGCCATGGCTTCTGTCGCCGATTCCAGCGTCTCGCCGATCACCACGGCGATCGGCTGGCCAGCGTAGCGCACCCGATCGTTCTGGAGCACGTCGAGGCGGAACATGAAGGGGTTCATCTTCGCGTCCGGATCCTGCGCCAGCGGCGGGCGATTTGCCGGGGTCATCACCTCGAACACGCCAGGATGGGCCTTCGCCGCCGCCACGTCGAGGAAGGTGACGCGGCCGCGGGCGATGCTGCTCACCACGAGGACCGCATGCAGCATGCCAGGCGGGTGATTGTCGGCCGCGTAGCGGGCCTGCCCGGTGACCTTCAGGAGGCCGTCACGGCGGGTGATGGGCTGGCCGATGCTGGCGCCGTGGCGGCGTTGCGGGGCTAGTACAACGTCTTGGGTCTCAGCCATGTCGGGCGCCTCCGGAAATGGGTGCGAAGGGAGAGGCGGGAAGGGCCGGCACCCGCGCGGGAGTCCCGGCCGCGGCGAGGGTCAGCGCACGGCGCACGATTCGGCGCGCAAGCTCGATCTTGAATGCGTTGTCGCCGGACGAACGTGCGTCCGCCAGCGCCACATCCGCGGCTCGGCGGAAGAACTCCGCGTTCGGGCGGGCACCTGCCAGCGTCGTCTCCCCGGCCCGGGCGCGCCAGGGCTTCGCAGCCACACCGCCCAGCGCCAGCCGTGCCTCGACGACCACCCCGTCGGCGATGTGCAGGCAGGCTGCCGCGGAGACCATGGCGAAGGCATAAGACGTCCGCTCGCGCAGCTTGAGGTAGCGGGCGTGGGCTGCGAATCGCGCGGCCGCGCCCGGGAGACGGAGGGCGACGACCAGCTCGCCCGGTGTCAGCACGCTCTCGCGCTCGGGCCTGCTGCCGGGCAGCAGGTGGAACTCCTCCAATGCCACCTCGCGGCGACCCGACGGGCCTTCGATCTCGACGATCGCATCCAGTGCGGCGAGCGGTACGCAGAAGTCGGAAGGGTGGGTGGCGATGCAAGCATCACTCCAGCCCAGCACCGCGTGCAGACGGTTCTCGCCGCCAAGCGCGTCGCAGCCCGCACCGGGCTGTCGCTTGTTGCAGGCGCTCGCCGGGTCGTAGAAGTAGGCACAGCGCGTACGTTGCAGCAGGTTGCCGCCGACCGTGGCGGCATTGCGCAGCTGGGCCGAAGCGCCGGAGAGCAGCGCTTCGGCGACCGCCGGAAAGCGACTGCAGAAGCTCGGGTCGTGGGCGAGATCGGCATTGCGCACGCGCGCGCCGATGCGCATGCCACCATCCGGCAGAGGCTCGATCTGGTCGAGCCCGGGAAGGCGGGTGACGTCGATCAGGCGCGTCGGGCTGACGATGCCGCCCTTCATCAGGTCGAGCAGGTTGGTGCCGGCCGCCAGAAAGGTGCTGCCGGGGACGGCGGCAGCCGCGACGGCCTCGGCCACGGTCGCCGGCCGCACATAGTCGAAGCGATTCATGCTGCCTCCTTCTGCCCAGCCCGAGCCATGGTCCGCTGCGCTTCCAGCACCGCGTTGGTGATGCCGCGATAGGCGCCGCAACGGCAGAGATTGCCGCTCATGCCCTCGCGCACCCGTTCGGGATCGTCACCGGCCTGGCCTTCCTGGATCAGGCCCACCGCGCTCATGATCTGGCCGGGCGTGCAGAAGCCGCACTGGAAGGCGTCATGGGTGATAAAGGCCGCCTGCAGCGGGTGGCAGGTATCGCCTTGCGCCAAGCCCTCGATGGTCAGCACCTCGGCGCCATCCTGGCTGACCGCCAGCGCCAGACAGGAGTTGATGCGGCGTCCGTCGAGCAGGACCGTGCACGCACCGCACTGACCGCGGTCGCAGCCTTTTTTCGTGCCGGTTAGGCCCAGACGCTCTCGCAGCAGATCCAGAAGCGTGACCCGCGGGTCGTCGAGTGCGACGGTTTGTTGTACGCCGTTGACGGCGAGAGTGATTGACAGACTCATGCAGCACTCCGGTCCGAACTTGTCGGTATGGTCCGCCTGCGCTGGCGCTGAGCCGCTTTGCCGACGGGGCGTTCGCAATCAAGGGGCGGGAGGTGTCGCCGACACCCATCCCGACACCACGCAGAGTAAAATACGGAGGCATCCTCCGTTTGCAAGAGGCGGAAGGCAGAACGGACACGATGACCGATCACCCGGCCATGCGATCACGAAAGCCACGGGCAGATGCGATCCGCAATCGCGAGCGCGTGCTGGAGGCGGCCAAGGCGGTGTTCAGCCAGGGTGGTCCGGAAGCGAGCCTGGAGGCGGTAGCGAAGCGTGCTGGCGTCGGGATCGGAACACTGTACCGGCACTTCCCGACCAGGGAGGCGCTCTACGAGGCGGTCTATCGGCGTGAGGTGGAACAGCTCGTCGATCTCGCTAGGCATCTCGAGATCGAGACAAGCCCCGTCGAGGCGTTACGCCAATGGGCGCGGGCCAACATCGAATTCATCGCCACCAAGAAGGGCATGGCCGCGGCGCTCGCTCTGGCCGCGCACGGTTCGTCAGATCTCGCGGCCTATTCGCTCGACCGTCTGACCAAAGCCGTGGGCGAGCTGCTGCAGCGTGCAGCGGCGGCCGGCGAGATTCGTCCTGATATCGATGCGGAGGATCTGCTCCGGACGGTGGTCGGCATGTGCTACGTCCAGGACAGGCCGGGCTGGCAGGCCAAGGTATTGCGCCTGGTGGACGTGTTCATCGACGGGCTATGCCGGAGTTCCTACGATGAAAGCAATCGGCCGGCGGACGTCGCCGCTCCGGAGCCGCAGGTCTGATCAGAGCGGCTCGGCTGTCGGCGTTGCCGCGGCGCGTGCCAGATGCAGCTCGGCCAGCCGGCAGAACTGCTCGATATCCAGCTCCTCCGCACGGCGCGTCGGTGCGATGTCGGCCGCTGCGAGCAGCGCCAATGGATCTCCACCGAGGGAACGCAGGCTCTGCCGCAGCATCTTGCGACGCTGGCCGAAGGCTGCCTTGGCAACAGCCGCTAGAGCCCGACGCAATGCCGGTGTCGGCTGATCGGGCCTAGGCACCAGCCGCACGATGCTGGAGGTCACCTTGGGTGGCGGCCTGAATGCCGCGGCCGGCAGATCGAACAGCCTGTCGACATGGCAGAGGCGCTGCGCCACGACCGACAAGCGGCCATAGTCGGGCGTGCCCGGCGCCGCTGCGAGCCGAAGCGCCACCTCCTTCTGGAACATCAGCACCATCCGCTCGATGCAGTGGAGCCGCTCGAACCAATAGAAGGCCAGCTCCGTCGCCACGTTGTAGGGCAGGTTGGCGACGATCCGCAGCTGCCCGTCGCCGGCGAGAGCGCAGGGGTCCACTTCCAGCGCATCGGCTTCGATCAGCTCAAGCCGGCCAGCCGCCCGCAGCTGGAGGTCGCGCAGGTGGGTCACGAAGCGCGGGTCTCGCTCGACGGCGATCAGCCGGGCGACGGCCGTTTCGAGCAGTGCCTGGGTCAGACCGCCAGGGCCCGGGCCGACCTCGAGCACGGTGGCTCCGTCCAACTCGCCAGCAGCGACCGCAATCCGGCGCAGGATCGAGGGGTCGAAGAGGAAATGCTGGCCCAACCGCTTGTCTGCCTGGAGACCGCGGTCCCGCAGTTGCCGGCTCAGCTTGGGCGAATCTCCTGCCGGGGGCACGTCGTTCAAATGCGTTGCGCCGTTACAGCCGGACGTCGATGAAGGCGTCCCGGCGCAGGTCGCGCAGATAGCGGCTGGCTTGCCGCTCGAGCTGCTCCTGCTCAAGTGTCTGCTTTACGCGGTCGCGGTCGATGGAACCGCCGGCTGCAGCACTGCGCCGATCGCGGACCTGAAAGATATGTATGCCTGCCGCACTGACGAGCGGGTCCGAAATCTCGCCCGTCTTTAAAGCTCCGATCTGCGCACGTAGATCGGGAATGATCGCCGCCTCGCGCACCCAGCCCAAATCGCCACCGTTTTCGGCACTGGCGGCGGCGGATACCTGGCGGGCGAGGCCGGCAAAGTCGGCACCGCCGCGGATCGATTGCACAAGGCCCTGCGCATCATTCAGCACGTTCGTCTCCTGCGACCGATCATAGACCGGAAGCATGATCTCGCTCAGCAGCAGCTCGGTGTCAGCCGCGGCGTTGGCGTTGCGCTTCATCGCCAGGTCGACCTGCTCCTGGGTGACGACGATACGGGGACGCACTTCCCGACCCACCACCTTGATCCACGCGATCTGGGCACGCAGCTGATCGCGGAATGACTGCGGGTTGAGACGATGTTCCGACAGATAGCGGATGAGGTCGGTACGGTTGGTCTTGTTGCGCTGGGCGATGGTGTCGATCGCCTTGTCAACCTCGTCGTCGCTAACCGCCAAGCCCAGGCGACTGGCCTCCTGCAGCTGGAGCTTCTCGTCAACGAAACCGCGCAGCACCTGCGGCGCCAGCTGCTGCTGCGTTGCCGCGTCGTTTGGCAGGCCGCTGGTCGCCAGCGTCAGCGCGAGCCGATCGATCAGGTCCTGGCTCGTGATCACATCGTCGTTGACCACCGCCGCGATGCGCTGCGGGCTCGACTGTGCCCACGCAGGCGAAGCCGGGCCGCAAGGTCCGACCGGTCCCAACAGGGCAAGCACTATAGCGGCAATGAGGCGTAGGCGCGCCAAGATGGACGATCCCTCCATTCAAGAGCCGAACAGCCCACCTCCGGTCTCGAACCCGCCCAAATTCTGGAAGGTCACCCGAACCAGAAACGCGGTTTGATCGCCCAGCTGTGCATCCGGCGTCAGCCGCTGCTCAAATCCGACCGCGAGGACGAGGCAGGGGTGCGTATAGATGAGCCCGACCTGATTGGCCACGGCTTGCTTCGCGGTCAGGTCGTAGCGTGTCTGCCCGCCGACCGCGAGACGCTCGGTTATCCGGGCGCGGACCCCGGCCACGATTTCCTCGCGGGAATCGAAACCGTCCGGATCGGACCCCGAACTACCGATGGAATCGAATGTCTGCGGCTCCTTGGACAGGTTGAGATAGCCGAGGTTGAAACGCAGGAAAGCGGGTCCAAACGATGCCAAGGCATCGCTGCGACGGAACTGCAGGTCACTCTTGCCCAGCCGGAAGCGGTAGCTGAGGTCGAGCCACGGGCCGGGTCGCGCGTACAGAGCGCCGACATAGTCCGAGAGATTTTCCTGCACACCGGAATCGGCTGGGATGAACGAATTCTCCTGGAGCGAGTAGCTTTGGCCGAAGGAGCCGCTGAACTCGGTGGCACGTGGCCCAAAATTGCTGAAGCGTAGGCCATAGGCGATCTTCGTGCCGGTATCGACGACGTCCAGGCCGGGGAAGCGACTTGGTTCGAACAGGTTGGTCTCGTCGAACTCGAAGTCGGTGCTGTCCTCATTCGGGATCCTGTTGGTGTTGCCGAAGGTCGGGGCAACGTTCAGGCTCACCATCGGCTCCACCTGATGGACCCAGGTGCCCGTGGCGTCGGCCAGCGGCCAGCTCCAATCGGCCGTGATGCGCGGCAGGATCCGTGCCTCCGCCTTCTGGCCTCCGTCGGAAGAGAATGTCTCGGGATCGCCGTCGGTGTTGTAAATGTCGCCGCGGAGGCTGACGTTGAGCCGGTACACGTCACCGATCGGGCCGACATGAGGCACCGTCCAGGCGATCGTGTTCGACACGCGCCGCGTGTCGAGACCATCGCTGCGCGTCAGTGCCAGTACATTCGAATCGGCGGTGAAGTAGGAGCCCCAGATCGACCGGTCGCTGACCAGCCGGGTCTCGGCGAACGGCAGGGCGACGGGGATCCGGTCCTGATCGTCGAAGGCCCGCAGCCCCTGGAAATAGTAGCCGTTGATGGACCAGAAATTGCGATCCTCCTGGCCCTCGAGGAAGATGCGGCTTCGCAGCACCTGCTGGCTGTCGATCTGATAGCGGTCGAGGAAGGTATTGTCCGTGGTCAGGTAGACGTCGTAGCCGGCCACCGATTGATCGCTCACACTGTAGCCACCGAGCGCCTTGATGTAGCCGCGAAAATCCTTGCCTTCCTCACTCTCGCGGTCAGCGGTGTCCATGCTGGCGTATGTGCCGCCGCCGGCAATTTGGGTGTACCCGTTGAGATGCTGCTGGCGGTACTCGCCCGCCAACACCACGCCCGCGTTCTGCGTGATGATGGGTGTAAACGTGAAATCGCTGCTCGGGCTGAGTACGTAGAAATAGGGTGTCGAGGCGACCAGCCCGAGTTCGGAGCTGCTGCCGAACGTGGGTGTGAGGAAGCCGGACTGACGTGTCACGCCGGGAGCGGGATGCCGGAAGTAGGGCGTGTAGAGGAACGGCACGCCGAACATCTCGAGCCTGGCATCGCGGTAGCTCACCGTCTGCGCCTGTTCGTCCAGAATTACCCGCCGGGCCTTGATCTGCCACAACGGGCCGCCGCTGCCATCCGAGCACAGCGGACAAGGGGAGTAGACGGCGCGGTCGAGTTCGACCGTGTTGCCGTCCCGGCGGTTGCCCTGCACCGCGGCGATGCGTGAGTTGTCCTTGAGGAGAATGCCGACGCCCTGTGCGAAGCCCTCGCGCAAGTCGGACGTGACCTCGACTTCGTCCCCGAACAGGGCATCGCCGCTGGGCTCGATCTGCACCACGTTGCCCGTGGCGACGACCTTGCCCGTTCTCTGGTCGTAGCGGACTTGGTCGGCCAGCAGCCGACGGAGCCCGGTGCTGATCTCGACGTTGCCCATGGCGGTGACGACGTCATGCTCGGTGTCGTAGATCAGGGTGTCGGCCGTGAGCACCGAGGGCGCTTTGCCAACCGCGTTGGGATCGCCTTCGGCGGCGTCAACCACCCTTTGAGCCAGCATGGCGGCTAGGATCATGGCAAGGAACAGCGCCGCCCGCCGACGTCGGGCTGCCGAGCTCGACCTGTGGCGTGCTCCTCTCAAATGCATCGTTACGGGTCCGTTTCCCATCGACCTCGTTGCGGGCAACCCGGCCGTTCTAGAGAGCCCTGGGCTCAGCGTCCATGCCGCCCGCGCCACGTTGACAAGCCACGTTGTGGCGGCGCAGGGATTGGAGCGATGACGCCGGTCCGCCGAGCGTCCCCGGACGGCGTGGGTTCACAGAGGCAGAACTGATGGAAATCTTGGTCGAGCCGGGCAGATTGCCCGAACGCGGCACCCTGATTGTTCCGGTCGGCTACGACGGCCGCCTCGGGGCCGTGGCCGCCAGCCTCGATCAGGCGACGGCCGGTCTGATTCGCCGGGCTGTCGCCTCGGGCCCGCTGAAGCACGGGCGCATGGTCGATCTGCTGCTGCCGGCAGGACTGCAGCTCGATCGGCTGCTGCTGATCGCGCTCGGGCGCGCCGATGGCGTCAGCCGGCTCGAGCTCGAGGAGGCTGGCGGTGGGCTCGCCCACAAGCTCCGGGCTCTCAAGGTAAGCGAAGCCCATCTGGCGCCTGCTGATGGCTTGGAGCTGGGCATGCCGCCGACGGCCGTGGTGCAGGCGTTGGTCATGGGTGCGCGGCTTCGTGCCTATCGTTTCCTGAAATATCGCGAGTCCGATGGCGACGACGAGAACGGTGCGCCCGAGCGGCTGTGGGTTGGGCTGGCCGCGGGCCAAGCCGCACTTGCCGAGCAGAGCGCCATCGCCACCGCCGTGCATCGAGCCCGCGACCTTGTGAGCGAACCCGGCAACGTCCTTACCCCGCGCGCTTTCGCCGATGCCTGCGGGGCATTGACCGAGGTCGGGCTCGACGTCGAGATCCTCGATCAAGCCGCCCTGACCGCGCTGGGTATGAACGCGCTTCTGGCCGTGGCGCAGGGCAGTGCGCAGCCGCCTTACGTGGCGGTGATGCGATGGCAGGGCGGCGGCAGCGAGCCTCCATTGGCCTTGGTCGGCAAGGGTGTCTGCTTCGACTCCGGCGGCATCTCCATCAAGGGTGCCCAGGGCATGGAGGAGATGAAGTGGGACATGGGCGGTGCGGCGGCCGTCTATGGCGCGATGCTGGCCCTGGCCGGGCGTAAGGCCAAGGCGAACGTCGTGGGTGTGGTGGGGTTGGCCGAGAATATGCCATCCGGCACCGCCCAGCGGCCGGGTGACGTCGTCACCAGCATGGCCGGCAAGACGATCGAGGTGATCAACACCGACGCCGAGGGCCGCATGCTGCTGGCCGACGTGCTCCACTATACCAAGGAGCGCTTCAAGCCGAAGGCGATCATCGATCTCGCCACGTTGACCGGGGCCGTCATCGTCGCTCTCGGGCACGAGAACGCCGGTCTGTTCAGCAACGACGAGGCGCTGGCCAAGGACTTGCTGGCCGCGGCCGAGCAGACGGGCGAGCTGCTGTGGCGGCTGCCACTTGGCAAGGCCTATGAGAAGCACATCAAGTCGGACATTGCGGACATGAAGAATGTCGGCCGTGGCCGTGAGGCGGGCAGCAGCGCCGGGGCCGTGTTCCTGCAGCAGTTCGTCGGCAAGGTGCCGTGGGCGCATCTCGACATTGCCGGAGTCGCCTGGACGTCGCGCGATCTGCCGCTGGCCGGCAAGGGCGCCACCGGCTACGGCGTCCGCCTGCTGGACCGCCTGGTGGCGCGTGCGTTCGAAGGCGATTCGTCAGCACAGCCTTGACCGAGGTCGGCTTCTATCACCTGACCCGGAGTACCGTGGATCGGGCGTTGCCCCGGCTGCTGGAGAAGGCCTACGCCGCCGGCCAGCGCGTGCTGGTGCGGGGCAGCGATCCCGAGCGGCTCGAGCTGCTGAACCGTACCTTGTGGACCTACGGCAAGGATTCGTTCCTGCCGCACGGTGCCAAGTCGGATGGCTTTGCCGAGCAGCAGCCGATCTATCTCACCACGGGCGCCGAGAATCCCAACGAAGCCGTGATCCTGGTGCTGGTCGACGGGGCCGAAGCCCCCGACCTCGCGAGGTATTCGCGCTGCCTCGAGCTGTTCGATGGGGGCAACCCGGATGCGGTCGATGCGGCGCGTAAGCGCTGGCGCGACGCTCTGGGGGAAGGTCACGGCGTTGTCTACTGGCAGGAGACCGACCGCGGCGGTTGGAGCAAGGCTGCGGAGCGCGCGCCAAGGGATTAGTACTTTGACTGGCCTATTCAGACTTTTATCCAGGACCCGTCACCACGGGAACAGTCTGTTCGCCCACCGCTCAACCCAAATTTGTCATTAACACGCAGCCACTTGGCCGCTATGAGTATTTTGGCCGCTTTAAGCTGCACAATGATATTCAAATTCAACTGGAGATATACTGATGGCGATTGGCACGAACGCAAGCGAGACGGTAACTGGTACCAACGCATCCGAAACGATCAACGGACTGCGCGGTGACGACCTTCTCCGGGGCCTTCTTGGTAATGACACATATCTCTTCCGTGCCGGCGACGGCCAGGATTCGATCTTCGACACCGGTGGCGTGGCCGATTCGGTGCGCTTCGATGCGAGCGTGGCGCGGTCGTCGCTGCGGCTGATGGTGGACCCCGGCGAGGTCGACGACCTGTTCATCTACAACGACGCGACCGGCCAGCGGGTCGAGGTCGACGAGCAGTTCAACGGCACGGGCTATCGGGTGGAGTCGATCACGTTCGCCAACGGCAACGCGGCGATTGATCTGACCAAGCCGCTGACCTTTACCGGCACGGCCGCAGCCGAGACGATGTACGGCACGATCGGCAACGACACGATCATCGGCCGGGGCGGGGTCGACTCGCTGCAGGGGTTTGGCGGCGACGACATCTACCGGTTCGGTAGCGGCGACGGCCAGGATTCGATCTTCGACACCGGCGGCGTGGCCGATTCGGTGCGTTTCGATGCAAGCGTGGTGCGCGGTACTCTCTTGTTCAGCATCGATCCGTCCGACCGTGATGACTTGTTCATCACCAATACCGTGACCGGGAGCCGAATCGAGATCGACGAGCAGTTCAATGGGACCGGCTACGCGGTGGAGACCCTGTATTTTGCCGACAGTGGCCCCTCGATCGATTTGACCTCGCTCGGCTTGGCCTGAATTTGCCCCGCCGCCTCGCTTGCAGGCAGCTTGTCCAGACCAGCTGAATGCAACCCGGTGACCTGGCTGCCAATATCGGCCGGAGCCGCTCTTGTACCTATCGCGCCTGGAACCCGGTCGCTATAAGGCGGCCGGCTTTCTCCAGCGCAACAAGTCCGGAACTAGGTTCATGGCCATCGAACACACGCTTTCGATCATCAAGCCCGACGCGACCCGCCGCAACCTGACGGGCGCGATCAACCAGCGCTTCGAGCAGGCCGGCCTGCGCATCGTCGCGCAAAAGCGCCTGCAGCTGACGCGCGCCCAGGCCGAGGCGTTCTACGGCGTGCATCGCGAGCGGCCGTTCTTCGCCTCCTTGGTCGAGTTCATGACCAGCGGTCCCGTCGTGGCGCAGGTGCTCGAGGGCGAGGATGCGGTGGCCAAGAACCGTGAGGTCATGGGCGCCACCAACCCGGCCAATGCCGCTGCCGGCACGATCCGCAAGGATTTCGCGGAAGGCATCGAGGCAAACTCGGTCCACGGCTCGGACAGTGCCGAGAACGCGCAGATCGAGATCGCGTTCTTCTTCGCCGGAACCGAGATCGTCGGCTGAGCTTCGGCTCCGCTGTTGCGCCATAGCCAACCGGTCGAGATCGGCACTTGCCTTCGGGTCGATTGCCGCCGCAGTTGTGGGGCGGGATCGCTGTGGAGGGAATGGCATGGTGCTGGCGCTCGGCGCAGTGCGCGCGGCTTTGATGGCCGGGATCGGTATTGTCGCACTCGATGCGCAGGCAGCGCAGCAGGAGCTCAATGCCCTGGTGTGGTGCGACCATACCGACCCGGCCCTGCTCGAGCCGTTCGAGCGCCAGTTCGACGTCAAGGTCAACGTGAAGGACTATGAGGGTACGGGCACGGCGCTGGCGCTGATCGAGCAGAGCCGGCCTGGCGACTGGGACGTCTTCGTCGTCGACAGCGTGGACGTGCCGCGGGTGGTCGACGCCGGCATCCTGGCACCGCTGCCGGAGCAGGAGTTTCCCTGGCCCGACATCTTCCCCGAGCTTCGCCAGGAAAGCCTGCACTTCAAGGACGGCAGGATGTACGCCGCTCCGGAGAAATTCGGCTACAACACCCTGGCCTACAACCGTGCCAAGGTCGATCCGTCCGACATGCGTCGGACCTCGGTGATCTGGGATCCCAAGTATAAGGGCAAGATCGCCGTGTACGACTACTACATCCCGCTTATGGGCATGGTCGCGATCGGGCTCGGTATGAAGCCTTCGGACATTTCCGAGGCCACCCTGCCGCGGATCCGCGACAAGCTGTTCGAGATCAAGGACAATGCCGCCCTGGTAGGCGACGTCGTGACGTCGCAGACGGCGCTGGCGACCGGGCAGGTCGACATTCTGGCCGGAGGTGGCGAGTATGCGACGGCCGGCCTGCACAAGGACAATCCCGATCTCGACTGGGTGCTGCCGGACGATGGCGGCGTGCGCTGGATGCAGGCCATCGGCGTGTTCGCGGACAGCGAGAAGCAAAAACTGGCGACCGAGTTCGTGAAGTACATCCTCAGCCCCGACGGCCAGGCCCGGCTTGCCACGTCCTCATGCTACTGGGCGATGCCGGCTAACAGCAAGGCGAGCCTGACCGACGAGCAGAAGCAGATCTTGCGCTGGGACGAGCAGCCGGGCTTCATCGCCAAGTCCTACCCCTACTTCATCCCTGGGCCCGATCTCGACGCCAAGATGCTCGAGGTGTGGACCGAGTTTCTCCAGCACTGAAGCGCATGGGCGAGCGCCGAGATCAGCGCGCTGGGATGGCGCTGCTGACTCCCGCCCTGGTGTGGACGTCGGCCTTTTTCCTCCTGCCGCTGGCGATCATGCTGGTGCAGAGCTTGGGTCAGCGGGTCGGCGGCAAGGCCGTTCCCGGATGGACGCTGGCCAACTATGTGCGCTTCCTCGATAAGGACTACTTCCATCAGGCGCTGACCAACTCACTCGAGGTGACGGCGCTCGTCACCGTGCTCAGTATCCTACTGGCCTACCCGCTGGCCTGGATCCTGGCCTACCGCGTACCGCAGCGCTGGCAGCGGCTGGCGCTGCTGCTGGCGATCCTGCCCTTCTGGACCTCCTATCTGGTGCGGTCCTACAGCTGGCTGCTGGTGCTCGCACCGGAAGGTGTCGTGCTCGGCACGTTGCGGTCGTTCGGCCTCGATCTCGTCGGGTTGCAGCTGGTCAGCAGCCGGACCGGGACCGTGATCGGCTTCGTCCACTTCTTCACCATGCTGCTCACGCTGACGATCTACGCCAGCCTTGTGCAGATCCCGGCCAGCTATTTGCGCGCGGCCACCGATCTGGGCGCCTCGGCGTGGCAGGGGTTCCTACGCATCACGCTGCCGCTCAGCCTTCCGGGTGTGGTGGTGGGGGCGTTCTTGACCTTCGTCCTGGCCATCGGCGACTACATCACGCCGCAGATCCTGGGCGGCAACCGGGAACTGCTCATGCCGCAGGCGATCATGCTGCAGATCGGCCGGCAGGCGGACTTCCCGATGGCGGCCGCCCTGTCGATGATCCTCATGCTGGTGGTGAGCCTGGCCTATCTCGCCTGCGCGCGTTGGCTCCGGCTGGAGCGGGCATGATCGGCCGCCTCTCGGCGATCCTTTATATGGCGCTGGCCTACCTCTTCATCTTCATGCCGGTGCTCGTATTGGTCCTGTTCTCGTTCCAGGGCTCGGCCTTGCCGGTGCCACCGTTTACCGGCCCGTCGCTGCGCTGGTACGAGGCGGTGCTCGCCGACGGCCGCCTGCTGGCCGCGCTCGGGAACTCATTGCTGGTGGGCGTGCTGTCCTCGCTGCTGGCGCTGGCCTTGGGCTTTCTTGCCGCCTACGGCATGGCGCGCCATGGGCCGCGAGGCAGCGGTGCGCTGGAGGGGCTGATCCTGGCCCCGCTCACCGTGTCCTACCTGATCATCGGCATGGGGCTGCTGATGACCTTCAACGCCCTGGGCATGCCGCGCTCGCTGCTGGCCGTCGGCATCGGTCACGTCGTGATCAACCTGCCGCTGTGCTTCGCCATCCTCCACGCCCAGATGGGCGAGGCACAGGCGCGGCTGGAGCGTGCGGCGCGGGACCTCGGCGCCGCCGAATGGCAGGTGCTGCTGCGCGTGACCGTGCCGCTGCTGTGGCCAGCCCTCTTCGCCGCCTTCTTCCTCGCCTTCACCCTCTCCTGGGACGAGTTCATCATTGCCTTCCTGCTGACCCGCTTCGACGTGACCTTGCCGGTCGAGATCTGGAGCGCGCTGCGCACCGGCCTCAACCCGATGACCAATGCCATCGGCTCGCTGGTGTTCGGGGTGTCGATCGTGCTGGTGCTTCTGGTCGAGCTCACCCTGCTGCGCCGGGGCCGTCATCCGTGAGCGCGTCCTTGGAGCTGCAGCGCATCACGCAGCGGTTTGCCGGCAGCGTCGCCCTCGATGGCATCGGTCTGACGATGCCGGCCGGCGCATATGTCGTGCTGCTGGGCCCATCGGGCAGCGGCAAGACGACCCTGCTGTCCGTGCTCGGCGGGTTTTTGATGCCGACCGAAGGGCGGGTGCTGATCGACGGTACCGATGTCACTGAGCTGCCCCCGGCCAAACGCCCGACGACGACGGTGTTTCAGGATTATGCCCTGTTCCCGCATCTGTCGGTGGCCGGCAATGTCGGGTTCGGGCTCGAGATGCGCGGCGTTTCCCGTGCGGTCCGACAGTCGCGCATCGGTGCCGTCCTGGAGCTGGTCGGGCTGGGTGGCTTGGAGCGGCGCCGTATCTACGCATTGTCGGGTGGGCAGCGGCAGCGGGTGGCGCTGGCCCGGGCGCTGGTGGTCGAGCCCGCCGTTCTGTTGCTCGACGAGCCACTGGGCGCGCTCGACGTGGCCTTGCGGCGACAGGTCCAAGGCGAGCTCAAGGCGCTGCAGCGCCGCGTCGGCACCACCTTCGTCCACGTCACCCACGATCAGGAGGAGGCCATGGCCCTGGCCGATCTGCTTGTCGTGATGAACCACGGTCGGATCGAGGACGCTGGCCCGCCAGAGCGGGTCTATCTTCGCCCACGGACCCGCTTCACCGCGACGTTCCTGGGCGACAGTAATCTGATCGAGGGGTGTGTTGCTGCGGTGGAGGATGGATGGGTCGAGCTCGCGACGGCGAGCGGCCTCGTTCGCACCGCGGGTCACGCGGTCGTCGGCGACACGGTGTCGGTGGCCGTCCGGCCCGAGCAACTGGTGCTGGGTGATGCCCATGGCCTGTGGTCCCTCGGCGCCGCCGTGGTGGGCGAGGCCATGTTCCTCGGTGCCTACTGGCGGGTACGCGCAGCCTGCGAGCCCTCGGGGCTAGACCTGCTGCTCCATCTGCCGCCGACATCCAGCCCACGCCTCGGCGACCGATTGCCGGTGTCAGTTCATCCCGACGACCTGGCTCTCGTGGCCCGCTGAACGGGCTTGGGCTACAGCCGGGTTTCGAATGCTATGGCCTGTAGCCATGATGGCAATGGATCGATCTGCGGCATGGTAGGCCAAGTTTGGGGCGCTGCTGGCGCCGCGGTTCGGGCGAGTCGAACCGCGACGACGGATGGCGTCGTACCGGCGACGGCCGCTGACGCCGGTGAAGTGCGAGAACGAGTGGCAGCTGGCGGCGGCGGCCGGGAATCGAACGCCCGACGGAGTACAGTAGCTCCTGAGCCGGGTGCGCTGGGGACGCGGTCGGGGACGATCTGCGGACCCATGCCGCCAAACTGCCCTTCGCTTGGGTGATCGCCAACAGCGTCTATGGCGCCGACCATGCCTTTGGACCGGCTGGCACCGCCACGTCACACTGGTGATGCTAGCACACGGCTATCTCGCCGTGTTGCGCGAGGTCGTGGTCGGGGTAGGCGGCCACGCCGGACCTGGCCGCCGAACTCCTCCCGCTCACCATCTCCGAGCTGCGGCTGCTCTGGCATCTCGTCTGGCCACCCCGCCCCGGCGTCACCAGCAGCGCCGTACCTCCGGTCAGACCCGGCTATAATATTAGAATAGCTGCCCGCGAACTGCGCCGTCCGGGAATGCCGCGGTGTGCACGTTGACGTAGAACAGGTTCGGCGTGTTGCGAAGGCGGGTGAATAACCCAGCCGCGATGCCCGAAACGCAACCCGCGGAAGTGCCAGGATTGCCTGCGGCCGGCGCCACCAATGCAACCCGAACCGGCCCGTTCGCGCCAGCCACGGCCTCGTGGATGTGTGCTGCAACCGGTGTACCGATGCGTTCGACCAGGATGGAGAAGCAGACTTGCCCGGCGCCTCGGACGATCACCGAGGCGGTGCCCGAGCCGTCGGGGTCACCGGCGGCTGCTTGGCCGGCGGCGCTGACCTCGTTCCCGCCGTTCATCACCGCGAAATGCTGAATTCCCTGCGCCGATACTCCCGAGGAGCCGAAAGCCGCAAGCCCAGCAACAATTATCATGGCAAGTGAAAGGCTCTTAGCGTTCATCTCAACACCTCTTCGACAGAAGAGCGGCGAAGTGTATCATAGACTTGGTTGTGGCCGAAGCCCCTTCGCCTTGATGCGATACTCACCTCGTTGCCGATCAAGTGCGCTTCAGGATGCGCAATGAACTCGGAGGCGAGAAGCCCAACCGGACTTCATATCGCCAGCTCCTCCGGCGCCAAACCATCAATCATGGACGCCATGGCATTACCCTATGGCGCTCAGCCGATCACCAGAACCTGACTGTAGTGCTTCCGTAACGGTCCGTTGGGCGTCAAGTCCTTCGAGCGATTATCCCGTCGCCGGTGTCATGCTTCCGTCCGTGGTCAGCACCAGAGCCGCCACATCATGCGGTCAGAAGGGAGCCGGTGGACCAATCTAGGGCGCGTGGTTCACCCGGACTGGGCGTCCACAGCACTACTCCCGGTCTCACCGATTCCCGCGTCCCGGCGACGGGACCTCGGAGGAGCAGGACCGCTCGGCCCTGCCCCGAATCTGTTCTTCTCGGTGCCGTGCTACGCGATCACCTCCTTGCCCCAGCGGAAGTCGGTGGCGTTCGCCCACATGCGATGCAGGACGCCAGCCAGCTTGCGCGCCAGGGCCACCTTCGCCCGCTTCATGCCCCGGCGCCTGGTGACCTCCAGCGCCCAGCGCTTGAGGGTCGAGACGCGGGTGGTCCGGGTCAGCATCACGTTGGCCGCCTCGTAGAGGGCGGTGCGCACCATCGCATCCCCGACTTTGCTGATCCCACCGGTCACGTCGGTCTCGCCTGACTGGTACCTCTTTGGTGTGAGGCCGAAGTGTGCCCCCACCGCCTTGGCCGTCCGGAACCGCCCTGGATCGTCGACGGCCGTCTTGAAGGTGACCGCCACCAGCGCTCCCACGCCGGGCACCGTCATCAGCCGGCGGCAGATCGCATCGCCCCGTACGATGGCCAGCATCCGCCGATGCAGGCGCATGAATTCGGTCTGCAAACCATCGCGCGCCTGCAGCATCGCGGCGATGACCGCTTCCAGCATCTCGTGGCCGGCGACCAGTTCCCTGGCCCTGGCGGCGAACCGGCCCTTGCTGACCTCACCCACCTTGAGCCCGAAGCCGCGCAGGATGCCACGGATGCTCAGCTCAACATCCCGCAGCTTGGCTTGCAGCAGCTTGCGTCCGACGAGCAACGCCCGGATCTCCTGCGCCGGAGGCGACTTGCGGTGCACCGGCCGGTACCAGCCCATCCGGAGCAGTTGGGCAATGCCACGGGCGTCCTTGCGATCCGTCTTGACCACCATCGCTGAGAGCGCCGCCTTCACGTGCCGGGTCTCGAGCAGCACCACCTCGAAGCCGACCTGCGCCAAGCCCGCGTGGAGCCACTGCGAGAGCGGCCCCGCCTCCAGTCCAATCCGGGTTGGCCGCAGGCCGAGCTGGCCGAAGAAGGCGACCAGCGCCTCCGGCTCGCTTGGCACCTTGGCCTCACGGATGATGCGGCCCGTCGCGTCGACCACGCACACGCTACTCCGTTCCAGCGATACATCGATCCCGGCATAGTGCTCCATGGCTGTCCCTCGATGATGCCTGGGGCCGACCCGCTCGGACCCCGCAAACGCCATCACTCTGGGGACAGACGCCCCGCCGGTCACGCTCCAGCGGAGGACCGTTACGGCATCTAGTGTTTACGAACAAGGTTGGATGTTGCTGAGGACAGCCGGCACGGCACTGGTCAGTTCGGCCAGGAACACGTCCATGGCGGCGGTCGAGACCCTGGGCTATCACCAGAGCCACGCTCAGGGCACAAAGCTCCAATCAGGTGGGCGGAGGCGAAGTCCTGCTGGCGCATGCTCTTCTGGTACAGACCTTCGCTTGGCTCGGTCGTCACCGTCCGCTGGCCACCACCACCGAGACCTGGATCTACCTCGCATGAGCTGGCTAATCGCAAAAAAGGCTGCCCAAAACAGCGACTTAGATTATCCCAACACCCTCGGGAGGCGGTCAACCCAACAGGGCGGTCTTCGCGTCCTATGCACCGTGGCTGTCTTTGGTTGATAATGCCGCCGTACGCAGAGCGCACTTTCGTTCCCCCTTACTGTGAGCCGGATGAGCTTATATGTGTCAAGCTAAGGAAATCTACGATTGCTTGACGTACAGGGTAAAATCCGTAAAATACGCAGAGGCAAATATTAAAAACACAAGAAAGGGGAGTGATTTTATTGTGCCTGTATAATATGCTGAATTCATTATGACAATTATAAGAAAGTTATCATGATTGCTTGGTAGTGTTCGGCCTAAATGTGGGAGATGCGTAATGATGAATCCTTGGATGTATTCTAATTCATATCGAATCGGATTAGCGATAATAGTAATTTCAAATTCATTATTTCCATTGCTATTGAGCAGGATTATCCATGACCATACGATAAGTATGTTGGTGTTATTTTACGCTATTCAAATTATTTTAATAGGTTTATTTCTGATGATAAGTGCTCAGATATATGATATATACAATAGAATTAAGTGTATTGAAGAATCACAAAAGACATCTAATCAAAAATGATAATTTATGAGCATAAAACTCTGGCTTTGGCCCAATTTGGGCTAACGGTTACACGTAGGCGATGAGTGACATCGACGCCATGGTCCGCAGACTCCGTTCAGCATTGAAAATAATTAAATACCCCTGCTGTTCCTTAAACTACGAGCCAGAAGTGATACACAATAAGGTAAAGTGTAATTATAAAGCGGTGGCAGTGATCCGCTGCGTGGAGTAATATTTCACATACTCCAGTACTAGTTCTTCGATCGCCTGCGGTCCTATTGCTAAATTACTTCTGATGCGTCCATCTTCTCCTATCACCTGTGCGCTAGGTGTAGCGGTAACTCTATACATCTCAGCGACCTCACGGTCTTTCTGAAGTAGAATATATGATATACTAAGTACCCCAACTTTAAGACGATTCTCTTGAATAGATCCCCTGCTAATAAGTGCAAAATTAGCAATCTTGCCAAAATCTTTTTCCCAACGTTCTATATCTGGTAAAAGTGAATTACAAGGCCCACAGTCAGGATCAGAAAATATTAATATAGTCGCAAATGGACCACGTATAAGGTCTTTGAATAATATCATTTGGCCAGTCGTAAGAGAAGTGAGTTCAAACCTCGGCGCGCTGCTACCTATCGGTAGACCGATATTATGCGTATTAAAAGCATTAACTGAACCTTGGGTTAGACCTATTTCCAGTGTATCCATACGTATCAAAAGACGACCGCTCTGCTGCAATAGATGATAGATTAGCACACCTTCGACGACTGATAAAAAAACGGCAAATAATAGTAATACGTACACTGGTTGAATTGAACTGAATATTCCCAATTCACCTATTGAAGCAGACGAATAAGCAATATCAATCCAAAGTAGAAACATAGCGCTAAATAGCATCACAGCATTTTTCACTAACATCATCTTATTTATTGGTGTCGATTTTATTTGACCAAAGCAATTACAGTTTGGCTTGTGACCTTTCGCTAAGTTCCATGCAATGGCAGCGCTAAAAAGCAACAATAAGACAATCACCCCGATGATACCATATAACGCCGTATTAGAAAATATAAGCAATAGACCGACTAATATCTCTGCAGTTGGTATAAAAATGCTGATGCCTCCTGCTGTCCATTCGGGCGCTCCAAACTGCAGAATGCTTTCTTTAGTGCGTCTAACATTCGCTAATTTGCTAATACCCGCGACAAAAAAAAGCGCAGCTATAGAAAAACGAATGATAACGCCGAGAATATCCATTCTACCTCGCAAGCTGTGATTGTTGTTGCCGGTCTATCTGTCCGAAGAGATCGACCTCGAGGCTGCGGACGCCGACCCTAATCGGCCTCAGAAGCATGTCTGACGGGCCAGAATCATTCTAATCCTTGCCAAGGACCGCGAGTTTATCACCAAGCTGCGCTACATTGTCGGCCTCTACATGAGCTCGTTCGGCAAGCGGCCACGTGCTATCGGTGGACGAGGAGAGCAAGATCCAGCCCGCATTACCACTTACGAAGGAGGGCAACTCGCCGCCATGATCCGTGACTATATCTGCCACGGCACCACCACTCCGTTCGCGGCGCTGAACGTCCTCGACGGCACGGTCAAGAGCCACTGCATGCAGCACCAACGCCACCAGGAGTGCATCCGCTTCCTAAAGGCCGCCGAAGCGTTGGTCTCAGCCGATAAGCTCATCCATGCCATTTTGGATAATTGTGGGATCCCCAAGCACCCGAAGGTCATGGCGTGTCCGGAGCGGGACCAGTGCAGGACATTCCTCTTCACTTCCACCTCCCGCTCCTGGCTGTGAATGCTGTAGAAGGCTTCTTCGCCACGCTTGCTAAAGCGGCCGCATTCGGCGCGACAGATTCAGCTCGCTGATCAGACCTCCAGGCTGCGATCAACAGCTACCTTGAGTAGCAAAACACCGACCCCAGGCACTTCATCTACATCGCCGAGCCGGACGGCATCGTCGAAAAAATTTTACGCCGGTATCAAGCGGCTCAGGCCACCCGCTAGTCATACCAACCTTATACTGCATAGCGTTTCCGATAGCTCCGGTTTCTACTATTGTGCGCGTCGCCCAATCGTCAAAACGGAAGTTGGCACAGTTATTTTCGGCATAGCCGCTGAGGGCTGTGCCGGACACTGCCCTGAAATTGGGACACAGACAGAATCACGACAGCAGGTACCTATCGCGCAAAGGTATCCAGCTGGACATGGGGCATCGTTACACTTAGTGAGTCCAGCACATGGGGTACTACCAGGAAAGCACAAGCCTCCGCCAGAAGCCAAGGTAACACAAACACAGTCGGGATTTGTACTACACGGAACGAAAGTATCGCATGTAGCACCTACGCATCGTGAGTTTGGACTCGTACATACACCGCCTTGGCAAGTGTAACCCGGCTCGCAACAAATTCCATCGCAGCATGCGTTGCTTCCACAGGTAATTTTTGGTACACACTTATTATTTAAACAATCATGACATTCATCGCAACAGACATCTGCACATCTTTGATGATTAAAGTCGCAAGCACATACAAGCGCTTTTGTATTATTACATGCCGCTTGGCCCGCAAGACCACATAGGGCTCCAAGAGCAAGTCCACAGACAATGGCGCCAGGCCCTGTTGGCGCGCAAAAAGCTGCCACAAAGAAATAGCACTGCACACCGGTGCTTAGATTACAGATTACATCTATAATATCTTCGCATGTATCTAGACTAATACTTGGAACAGCAGGTGCAGACGAAATATCCCCGGACGTGTCGGAACGATCTTTTGATGAATCATTGGATAGTACTGCTGTCTTTCCTCCACTAGGAGGTGTCTTGAGTTGCTTCGTCGCGTATTTTTTCTGTATTCGGCCGCTGGGGTCAACTATTATAGCATAATTTGGAATCTTGTTATCAAATACCATTCCATAGCAATAAATATCTCCTTGAGCCGATACTGTATAGATAATCTTTGCTGTTACATTAGGCGAAGTAGCGCTTTTATAGTCTGCAATTAACGTTGATAGATATGGTTTTGCACTTTTATAAAATAGCATCGTTTTAGGAATTCCATTTGCCGAAAAACCATTCCTTGTAAGATAATTAATAATGCGCAGATATGTGCCGTCTTGCGCAGAATTCGTACAGATTGTCGTACCAGCAGAAGCTGGTTTACAGCTGAGTCCGCATTTCTTGGTGTCTAGGTCGCAGGCGGTGCAAGCACTGCATGCGGCTATAGCAGCTTGTGGAGTTAGGCCAATTAATGAAGCTACACCCCCAACAAGAGGGTAGGTGAAGAACCGTTGAAGAATTGTCCGCCGATTGGCCGCAGTAGCTATACTCTTCGCAAAATTGTCTATGAAATATGACATTAGCATTAATCCTCTTGCATAGATGACAGGACTGCTGCGCTATACCGTGCTATTAGGGTACGTGCTCATCGTGAATAGGCACCTCGTATATTGGTTATGCTAAATCCTTGTCCGATACCGGTAGCAGGATTGGCTATTCGAGACTGGAATGTGAGCCGGCTTATTGGTGCCTGCGGACTTAACATAAAACCAAAGAATCCCGTATTCGCATTCACGGGCACGGTAGCAATAGTAGTGCCGTCGGCAGAAAGCAGATTAATACTTAGTAATTCACTCGTTTGAGCGCCAAAAAAGTCCGCGCACCACGCATATACTGGCGACCCAAATATAATAGTAACTGTAGTCGCGCCATATTTTGTGTATAGCGATGCATTTGTTTTCCCAATGTTATCGTTGAATTGAAATGGTGAGCGGTCTACAAAATTCCTGAAATTCCCATATGACCGTCTGGCACTCTGTTGAAATGAGAATGCTTTAAGTTTTAGAGTGGCGGTTCGAAACGACACGTCTTTTGTAATGCTTTTGAAGTTTTCCAAAAAATAAGTTGAACCAGATGTCGCTTTCTGCCATGAGGTCAGCGATGTATATGTGTTGATCGCTGCGGCGTTGACGTTGCTTGACAAGGAAAAAGTCAGCGAAATGCTAAATAGAATTAGCAAAATCAGTCTAGTTGAAATTGTCTTCATGATTAAGTTCTCATTTCGGCAAAAGGAGATCTGAATCAGACGTTTGGGTGCGAATACGAAGGGCCAAAGCATACCTAGGCAATTCAATAAGCATTCAAAATTATGACTCCATCTGAAAGAGCGGAGAAGAGGATTCTTGAAATTAGAGCTTTGAGAGACGCAATAGCAGACTCCGTACCCTGATTGCAGGACGCCTATAGCCCCGCCTACGAACATGAAAGGCTGAGGCCATTTCAATGTTCGTTTTCGGTGAGCGTGGTGAAATTGTGTCAAGCGCCTAACCTCCAGAATAAATGCCTACAATGTGTATCCGATCCGAGCTGTAGCACAACGTCGTTTGCGTGCTTTTCGTTATCGTCGACGTTCGATAACAAGTCAACAAGCCTACAGTGGTTAGGTGCCCACGGTTGAAATAGCAGTCTATTGTGACGATTGGTTGGGGAATTTGCGGTAGTAGCAATATCTCTGTCATGAGAGGCTGAGTCGTGGAGCATCACGTCAAATCCGGAAGTCGGCTGCGGTCAGCGTCTTCACCCCAGTGAGCTGGACCTCGAACTCGGCGGCCACGTCGGCATCGGTGCTGGCGCGAATGATCGTGTTGCCACTGGAGACATAGTAGCCGAGCTGCGCCGCTCCGGTGAGTGTCGCCTTGCCGACCCAGCGGAAGGACTGCTGGCCGGGAGTGGTGCTGTCGGCGTCGATGCCGGCGACGTCGATGGCGTCCTGGCCGACTACGAAGTCCTGGATCACGTCGCGTCCGGTACCGACAGGGCTCTCGGCCACGGCGTTGAAGTCGTAGGTATCGCGTCCGGCGCCGCCGGTGGCGATGTCCTTGCCGAGACCGCCCTGAAACTCGTTGGCCTGCGCATCGCCTTTGAACGTGTCGGCACCATTGGAGCCAATGGCCCCCTCGATCGAGGTCAGCGAGTCCGTCTCGCCGCCGCGCTTGGCGGTGCTCGGGGTGGCGGAAAGGTCCACCACGACCGCAGCAGTGCCCGCGAATGTCGCGACATCGACGCCCGTGCCGCCAATCAGCACGTCATTGCCGGGGCCGCCATCGAGCACGTCACCGCCGTCGCCACCGTTCAGGGTATCGGTGCCGCCCAGGCCCTTGATCAGGTCGTTGCCGGCAAGGCCGGAGAGGTTGTTGGTAGCATCGTTGCCGGTGATGACGTCGTTGTTGATCGTCGGGCTGGTCGAGAGCGGCTGGTTGATCTCGATCGAGCCGATGTCGGCTAGGCTGCCGGCGGGAAGTGGGCGGGCCGTCGTGCCGAGCTGGCCGAAGCGGCTGGCGGTGATGGGATCGGCGCCCGAGAGGGCCGGATTGGTCGTGGCGTTCTTCAGCGGGACGATGCCGGTAGGACTCAGCGTGCCGCCGCCGTTGCCAGGATCGACCGCGGCAAAGATGGCGTTTGCCGCCACCTGCTGGCGATCGCCTGCCACACTGCCTGAAACGTTGGAGCCGAACACGTTGTGACCGTTGCTGACCAGCAGGTTGCTGGTTTTGATATCAGGCGTCGGGCAACCCGTACTATGATCGGAACCGAGACAATTGCCAGCGGCGATGCTGTTGGAGATAAACAGCTGCTTTGCAACGATACCGAGGTTGCCGACGCTGTCGATGGGGAAGACAGCGTTGTTTCCTGTTATCACGCTGTTGCGGAAGAAAACAACGTTGCCGTTGATGGTGCCGAAATCGCCATAGGCGCTCTCACTTTTAGCAATAGTGCTGTCAGAGACGGTCAGCAGACTGTTTGACCAGATGCCGGCCGCACCGCCGGCATTATTCTCCGAGATCGTGCTTCTGGAGATAGAGGCATTGGCGCCGTCCAAGGCGAATGCACCACCCACGCTGTACTCACCGCCGCCGTTGTGCGTCACGGTGCTGCTTTCCACTACCAGCGAGCTGCCGCTGTCCAGATAAGCGGCGCCTCCGAGGAAGCGGTCTATGTCGTTGTGAGACAGGGTGCTGCTGCGGATCGTCAGGGTGACATTGCTTCCGCCTGCGATCGCTCCGCCATTATAGCTGGCGTGATTCCCTGAGAGGGCGCTATCCGCAATCGTTACGCGGCTGCCGCTGGCTGCAAAAATGCCGCCGCCGCTGCCGGGTTTTGAATATTGGGGTCCACTCGCCTCACTGTCGCGGATGGTGGAGTTGGCAACGCTCAAGCTGCCGCCGCCGATGAACACGGCCCCTCCGTCGCGATCCTGGACAAAACCGGAAGCCAGAGTCAGGCCGCGCACGGTAAGGTCCGTGCTGTTGCCGCTGGTGCGCAAGAGGCGCTGCGTGCCGCCGCCGCTGAGAGTGACGCCCTGGCCGGTCCCGTCGATCGTCAGGTCCTGGTTCACCACGACCTCGCCGCCCGTCAGCACCAGCGTCTTGCCCGCAAGCGATGCCACGAACCGGATCGTGTCGGCCGAAGCACTGGCATTGGCCTGGGCCACGGCCTCGCGTAGACTAAGCTTCCCGTCGCCCGGATTAACCACATCCGCCTGCGTGGTCACCGTCAAATAGGCCATAATATGCTCCCCCAAGGCGAATATCGCTGCCTCAGGGTCGACTGTATGTCACGGCTGGCAACAGGGCTAGCCCGAACCGCCACGGACGTTCGCCGCTGCGCCTTTATATCACGGCCTTTCGGGCCGGCAGCGCACGGCAGGTGGGCTTGTGCATCGGCTGCGCATGTTCTTGCGATTGGACCGGCCATGCTCCCTATCTATCGCAGCAGCCACAATGATACATTATAGATATCAATTTTATATCTAATTGTTATTCGCACGTGTCAATGTCTAAGGCTGCTCGCCTGTATTGACATTGTGTATACAAATAGCTAGTATACACAATGTGAGGACAGATATGGATCAACCCCCAATGCCACAGCACAATGCCGGCAGCCGAGAAGCGCTCATCAACATCCGTGCCCAGCACCGTCAGCGCGAGTTGATTGACCGGGCCGCCCATGTCCTTGGGCGAAACCGTTCAGAGTTCATGCTCGAGGCTGCCTGTCGAGCCGCCGAGGACGTGCTGCTCGACCAGAGACTCGTTCAGCTCAGCCCTGAGGCATGGGAGCAGTTCAATTCGCTGCTCGATGCCCCGGCCAGGGACATCCCTGCCCTTCGCGCGCTCCTTGCCAGCAAGCCGGTATGGGAGGCTTGATCTCCGGGCCTGAGCGACTCTCCCCAGAGCATCCCGTCGCCACGTTCCAGTCTGGGGTGGCCGCCCTTGACGATTGGATGAAGCGCCGGGCGCTTCACAATGAGCGTGAAGGCGCTTCCCGGACTTATGTCGTGTGCGCTGAGGGTGGGGTCATCGGCTATTACAGCCTCGCCACCGGATCAGTTGCCGGCACCGAGGTGCCTGGCCGGGTGCGGCGTAACATGCCCGAACCCATTCCCGTAATGATCCTGGGGCGCCTCGCCGTCGATCACACATGGCAAGGCCGCAAGCTCGGCCCGTCGCTTCTCAGCGACGCCATTCGGCGTACCCTGGCAGCGGCCGATGTCGCCGGAATCCGCGCCATCCTGGTGCATGCCATCTCCCCGGAGGCAAGGCGCTTCTACGAGCGCCACGGCTTTCAAGAATGCCCTGAGAAGCCGATGACGCTAGTCCTCATGCTGCGCGATGCGCGTGCGCCTCTCCAGATCTGATATCCGCTATAGGCCCCAGCTCGCCGGCACCGAGGCTATCGTCCACATCAGCTGGTCCAGCTCCAGGTTCATATTCGACCCGGGGACACGCGAATTGGTCAGCGCTGCCCAGCAGAAGTTGCTCGAGATGCGGGCCATGAAGGTCGTCGTGCCCGGCAGGGAGCCGCTATGCCACCAGTTGTTGAAGACATTCACCTCCCAGCCCTTCGCGTAATTGGGGTTGGCGGAGGTGGGCAGCGTCATACTGGCAAGGCTTGCCGCCTTGAGGATGTCCTTCGCCTGCGGAAAATTATCGACGCGCACAAGAAAGCGGACCAGGTCCGCCGCCGAGGCGGTCCATCCACCATGCGCGTCCATCCGGCGGACGTTCATATTGTACGGGTTCTCGCCGAACTGCCCCTTGTAGCGGACCTCGCCCGGCAACCGGTCGGCCAGCGTGTTGCCGGCGAGCTTCATGGCGGAGATGCCGCAGGGCTTCAGCACGGTGCTGGTCACATAACTGCCGTAGCCCTTGCCGCTGAGCGTCTCGATCACCCGCCCGAGAACGGCGTAGCCGAAGTTCGAGTAGGCATAACTCGTGCCGGGCACATTCGTCAGCGGGCGGTTGTCGAGCGTCCACGAAATCAGGTCCTGGATCGTCATGCTCGGAAACAGGAACATCGGGTCCGCCGCATCGTTCGGCCAACCCCCGGCCGTGTGCGTGAGAAGATGCGCCACGGTGACCGACCGGAGGGCCGCCGGGTAGGGCTTGCTCCCGTAGCGGGTGCCGAGAAGCGCACCAGGCCCAAAGACTCGACTCCCGAGCGTAAGCTTGCCGGCTTCGATCAGCTTGTAGATCGCCACCGAGGTAATGGGCTTCGACAGGCTGGCGATGCGGAAGAGATTGGCGGTCGTCAAAGGTGTTGCCTTGGCCGCGTCGGCAAGGCCGAAGGCGGCGTTGTAGGCAATGGCGTCCGCACGGGCGATCGCCACCTGCATACCGGGGACACCCCACCGCGTCATGAAACCGGTTGCCAGGAGGCGCATCTGCACGAGTTCGGACGGCGAGATCGCCGCTGCCGGGCCGGGCGCCTCTCGGGCTGTAACACGGTCAACCGGAAACGCCGCGGCGCCCATGGCGCCTAGGCTCAGGCGGAGAAGTGCCCGGCGTTGGCAGGCTTGCGTTTCCGCAGGAGTTGAAAATGTAGGAGTTGAATAAATCATTTAAACTTTCCCGTACATACATATCGAGCAGGAAGGATACCGCTCCCCGGCCGAAGCCGCCAGGACTTGCCAGCCTTCTATCGCATGAAAGACAGGGGGACCTGCGCACCTCGGCGGGCAAGGCAATCCTTCGGGTTGCGTCAATGTTGGTGACCCCCAGCCTACCCGAAGGCGGTCAAACTTCCGTCAAGACGACGGACAAAGAGGGTCTTGGAGCAATCATATGGCAATCATCTAGATATTGAATAGATATCTAGGTGATTAGATTTTAGCGCCAGAGCGGTTCGGTTTGCCAGTTCGCCGGGAACCCGGTGCTGCCGAACGCGAGGTGTGAGCTTGCCGGAAAGGTGGCGAGATGTGCCTTCAGGCGATCCGCCCAGCTGGTCGTAGGGTTAATAATGCGCGCATGAAGCGCACGATTGCCACCGCCGCATAGAGGCGCTCCTGCGCGACGCGATCAGCGGCGAGGTGATTAAGGTCCAGGATCTCCCCCGCCCTGGGTGGCTTGGGCTGGTCGATCAGCGAGCGGTTCCACAGCCGTCCGTGGTGGGCGCAAACATTGCGCACGAAGTTCAAAGTGCGGACCCAGCTCGTGAGCAGCTCGCGGCGAAGGCCGTATTTTTGGGCCAGGGCATCCTGATCGACCACCGTCATGCCTTCGATGAAGCGTGAGAGCATGCCGAATTCGAGAAGCTCGACCGCCATCCAGATCGGCAGGTCTGAGCCTGCGTATTTCTGCCGGAAATGCTGTGCGAACTCGTCCTTTGAGCGATTGGCCACGCTATCGAGCCTCGCCAGCCACTCCGCATGCCCGGTGATGCCGGTTCGCCGATGAGGCTTCTTGGCGAAGTTGCCATGAAGGCTTGCCTTATCGCGATGCGCCCAGGGATTCTTCCGTCCGAGCAACAGGGCGACATCCGTCCTGAGCGCGATCTCGATGCGTTCCAACGCATCCAGCATGAGTAGGCGGAGTTTCTTGTCGAATACGTAGAGTGCGAGCACCGTGGAAAAATCGGTCGTCGCTTTGAAATCGTCGTGGACGGTCGTTTGCGATTTCCCCTGCCCGGCAGTCGTTCGGGTGGATTTGCGAAAGGGATACCAGTAAGCGCTGAGGCGGTAGTAGCCAATACGACGAAGATACTCGGCCGCGCGGGCCGTGTCGGTGATAATCATTCCTCGCGCCATCAGCAGCGAGACTTGCTGCGGGACGTCGAGATATAGCTTGGTATATTTTGGCACCGTCTATGAATACTACAAAAGAAAGCCGACCCGTGCATCGAGATGCAGAGGGGCCGGCCATATATCTTAAAAGATAGCTACCGGCTCTCCCCTTGTCAAGGAATCCTTGAAAATGGAAACGCCCGGGGCATGCCCTGGGCCGAGCTCTACTCGCTTCGCTCACCGTGCCGCTGCCGCGTCCCGGCCTTTATAGGCCTCAGTCGTCCCGCCCGGCAGGGACCCATCCCAGATCGCCCATGTCACGTCTCGGGAAAGAGCCGAGGGAACAGCATGTCGACTGCGTGTGCCGGGAAGCGCAGCGACACCGGGCCTTTGGGAGTCTCGGAATCGAGGAGCCCGTCATCGATCAGGCTGCCGAGCACCATGCGGGCGGAGCGCTCCTTGAGGCCGCTGGCGCGTTCAGCGTCACCACGCGGCATCTCCCCGCGCACCAGCACGTCTTCCAGGATGCGGGCGGCCTCGGTTTTCACGGTCGGGTGCTGCTCGACATAGCGGCGAAGGCGCCGGGCGAGCGTCTCGAGCCCGAATTGCTCTTGCATGAAGGTCACCTGGTCGAGGCAGATGCGCAGGAACCAGGCCACGAACTCGGTCAGCGCCTGAAGCGACAGGTTGCCCCTGCCGTCGAGATCCCCGCGCCGTGGCGAGTCGGCGTCATCCATTCTGGCCTTGTATTCGCGGCGGCTGTCGAGCCCGCGCGCCAGCCCCCGTGAAATCGACCATAGCCCGTGCGCGCCGCTGCCGGCGGCGAGCCCCATCGCATGGCTCATTAAACGGCTGACCCGGCCATTGCCGTCGGGGAAGGGGTGGATGTAGTTGAGCCGGTGGTGTGCTGCCGCCATGGCGACGAGCCGCGCCCCTTTGCCGAGACCGTCGAAGCGGTAGCGCCGCTCGAAATGCGCCATGAACGCCTCGACGCGGTCGCTCGACGGCGGGAGGTGTCGCCCGACGCTGACCTCATGTTCGGGCACGGTGCGGAAGGCGCCGGGCTCCATGAGGAAGTTCCGCGTCTTGCCGGTGATGCGCAGCATCGCCTCCGGGGCGTCGGCGTAGAATTCGCGGTGTAGCCAGCGGATGAAGGTCGCGGAAGCCGGTTCGGGAAGCGTCCCCGCCGCATGCAGCCGGTCGACCTCCCGTTGCACCCGGATATGGGCGCGGGCCTCGACCTGCAGGTTGCGCCGTCCTTCCTCCTCTTCGAGCTGTCCTTTGAGGGCGTTCTCGATCTCGCGGGGCGTCGTGTTGTGCCCCTCGATCAGGTTGGAATAGTAGCAGTTCATCAGCCGCACGAGCTCGGCCAGGCTCGCCGCGGTGCGCGGATGCAGCCGCCCGCCGAGCCGCTCGGTCGCTGCGGACAGGCTCGCGATCAGGTCGGTGATCTCGACCGGCATGCTCTCCAGCAGGCACGGCTCGATCCGCGACGGGGTCTCTAAGGTCGGGTTCATGCCGATGTTATCGTATAGTTAAATCCATAGAATCATAGCATATTCGTCTGATCTAGGCCAACCGTCTGCCGATTATCCTGCCGATGTGCGCGTCGATGCCAGCTGCATTAAGCCAAACCCTTAGGGCAGCACGTGCCCTCCGGGCCGGGCTCTACTCGCTTCGCTCACCGTGCCGCTACCGCGTCCCGGCCTTCGGTGACGATCCCTCACGCGAAAGAGACGGGCCTGGCTACGCCAGAGGACTTTCCTTTTTGAGAGGGGGCCTGCGGCCCCCACGCGGTCAAGGCAACCCTTCGGGCTGCGTCAGGCCATCCCCCGAATTCCTGCGGAATCCGGGAGGTACCCCCTGACCTGACTCCGGCCTTGACCGCCTCCCCCCGCTCATCGGCGCGGGCCTAGTCCGGTTGCAGGCGCAACCGGAAATTTAACGAGGAGAAAGCCGATGCGAAAATCCACCCTCCACACCCGGCAGCTTGGGTTCGACGCCCTGCTGCTCGACGCCGATCAGGCCAACCACGCCCGCGCAATCGAGAAGCGGGACGGGCATCTTCCGGCCGGCATGGCCGACGCCCTGCCCTTTTTCCGCGAGCTGCTGGACGCGCACCATGCCGCCATGCTCGGCGGACGGGTGGAAGAGACGATGTTCTGCCGGGAGGAAGCGCACCGCCTCGCCGTGAAGCTGAACGGCGGCAATCGCGGCATTCTCGCTACCGAAGACAGCCCCGGCCATGTCCTCGCCCGTGAGACGGCGGCAGCGCCGGACACCGTGCCACTCTGGGGGCAGAAAGGCAGCTTCACCGTCACCGCCGCCGGTACCCGCGTCCGCATCGAGATAGAGGGCGTGTTCGCCCTCTTCGCCACGAGCGACTTCTGGCTTGGTTTTTCCGCCCACGCCGTCGAGTTCGACCGGCCTTTCATCAGCCAGACCGGCTATCGCAGCTTCCTCGGCATCCATGCCGCGCCGGTGGCGGGCATGACGCCGGACGGTTTCGCCGCCGAGGTGATCGCATCGCATGTCAGGCAGGAGATGAAGGGACGGCTCGTTGCCATCGAGAGAAGTTACCGCTCTCGGCAGGCCTAAATTTGTATCGTACGAAACAATTAGCAACGGAGCTTTTATGACCACCCCGACCAAGAGAACCTATGACGGCCTGAACCACGCCTACGGGTTTTTCAACGACCGGCTGTTTGGCGGCAGGCTGCCGCCCTGCCTCATCACCATGCAGCGGAGCAAGAAGGCGTACGGCTATTTCGCCGGCGGTCGGTTCGGCACCAGAGACGGGCGGGAAGTGACCGACGAGATTGCTCTCAACCCGTCGCATTTCAGCAGCCGGACGACCGAGCAGAGCCTCTCCACGCTGGTGCATGAGATGACGCATCTGGAGCAGCACCATTTCGGCACGCCGAGCCGTAGCGGCTACCACAACCGGGAATGGGCCGGTCTGATGCGGGCGGTGGGCCTCATACCGTCCGATACCGGCGCGCCGGGTGGCAAGGAGACCGGGCAGAGCGTGACGCACTACATCGAGCCGGCTGGCCGGTTCGAGCAGGCATGCGCCGAGCTGATCCAGCAGGGCTTCGGCGTGCCTTATGTGGAGTTGTGGGCCGACGAGGCGGCCCGGAAGAAAAAGGCCGCCAGCAAGACGAAATACACCTGTCCGGCCTGCGCGGTGAATGCCTGGGCGAAGCCGGAAACCCGCTTGATCTGCGGCGATTGCGAGGAGCTGATGCTGGGCGAGGAGTGATCATCCTTGTCAAGTCGGTGGCATTGTTGGAGACACATACCAAAGTTTCTCTTTCTAACACCTGCTAATATGATCTTGGTAGCCACGATCCTGGACCAGCGTCATCTTCCTCGATTCGAATCCCATAAGCATACATGCTTTCAAAGTGCGGCAGCATTGCTTTCCATAAGAGATCGATGATTGCTTCAAAGCAAATCCGTGCATGCAATGCTGCTGGTTGTATATCCGGTGGAAGGAATTTGTCGATGGTACCGATCGCCTTGATACGCTCTTCGTATGGTGGGTGCGTTAGCCGAGATTGGAACTTCTTAGAGCCGGTAGCCAGTACGGTGCTTGCACGGCGAACAACCTCTAGCAAGCCCAAGATGATCACTGCTCCAACACCAGAATACGCGTAAAAGTTGGGTTCCGAGTTATCTTCAGACGCTGATGGATTCTCCTTAACCGCCAGACATATTGAGCGTGCGAAAAGATCTGCATCAAACTCCTGAGCGAGGCAGCCTTCCTGCTGGTCAGAGCTAGCTACCCGACCATGGCCAAGAACGTGATGTCCATACTCATGAGCAATAGCAAATAGTTCCATAGAGCGCAGAATATGGAGTTGATTCGCTCCGATGTTTCCGCTCAGATCGAATTTCATGTGTGGTTTAGGAGGAAATCCAGTAATAGCGTAAGAGGCTATGAACAATGTCCAGCCGGCCATTAGCTGTGGATTGCTCTTCAAACGTTTATCAATCTCGTTTGGATCAAAGACAATTTGCATATTATCGTCTGGCAAATTCTCTTGCGGAAGAGTCAAGCTCATCAGCTTGCTGGCTAAGCTGCAGAATGGCAAGAAGGGGCGACTGACAGAAATAATACTAGCAGTGGTTTGCATAACTGCTAGATGACTTGCTTCGACTCCCATTTGAACATCGGTCCCGAATGCAACTCCTGCACCAAGTGGAAGATTAATTGATCTGCATATATTCTCTACTTCACTGATTAGATGCTCAAGAAGTAAGGTTGCGGCGGGGTCATCGTAAGGGCTTATATCTCGCCCGCTGCGAATTGTCTCTGCGTAAAAGTCCATTACTGACTTTGCATCCTGAAGCGATAAGCCTCGTGCCGCGGCAAATTCAGCCATAAGCTTGCTATTATCTTCTAGCCAATGCAGGAACGACTCTCGGTCAAGTGGCTCAAAGCCACTCTTGCGTGCCGCTGCCTCCAGCCGGTCCCGCCGATATGCCTCGGCTGCTTCGTAATCAGACACGGCTGGCTCGTTGTCGGTCATCTATCATCCCCGCTTGTATGCGCCGGTTCTGCCATGGGCCTATGCCGTTTACAACCGGGAGGCGGTTCGGCCAGAAAACTGGGGCGATGACCCTAACCACATCTCGTGCCCGACGCCGGCTCATTCCTCCCACCCGCCAGCGAGCTCGCTGGCGAGTTCCGGGCTCAATGCATAGAGCGGCCTGCCCAACCACCGGCGGCGGCGTTCTTCGGCGCTGAGGCGGGTATCCGCGTCCTTCCGGGTTCCGGCTGGCGGCATTTCCTCGCTCAGGTCGCGTTCGCTTAAGGACAGATCGAGTGCATATCGGTCGTCGATTTTCGTCCATTCATCGCGCAACGGCATGTCCACTTGGAGGTGCGCGGCGCTGTCCGTGCTGCGGATGAGATCGAGCAAGCCGGCCGGGATGACGGAAACCGGTGGCAAAACAGGCCCGCCGTCACCCGGATCGCCGGGCGACGGCGGCGTGGGTGCCGGTGGAGGTGGCGTTGCGCCGCCATGGGAGCCGTCGCCGGTAGGTGTCACCGTGAGCGTGCCGGGAACGTAGAGGGACAGGGTATAGTTCCCGCTGGCGACGCTGCCCCCGGCGGGGGTGAGCGCGTAGCTGCCGGCGGGCGAGGTGAGGATGGCGGGAGTGCTGAACGTCACCCCGGAGACGAGCGACGGACTGTCTGCGCCGTAGAGGTTGCCGACCGTATAGGTAAACGCCGGATCGGCGCTGCCGAACGTTCGGGTGGCCGAATCCGCCGTGATGGTGAGCGGCCGCGGCGTCACGCCGATGGCCGTGGTGTTGTTTCCGTAAGCCAGTCCGTACCCGATCGCCGAGGTGAGCGTGCCGGAGGCGTGCGTGATACCGTACGTGCCGACCGCGCTGCCGGGCGCATAGGCCGAGGTGCCGGTGAGCGAGCCGGTAACGCTGTCCCCGGCGCTGTCGAGCGCGTTGAGATAGCCGGATACACTGTAGCCGTAGCCCGCCAAGCTGGCCGCGTTGCCGTAGACGACGTTTTGCGCCGCCGGCGTAGCGGTCAGGGTGGGCGTGAAGTGGTAGAGCAGGCCGTTCCCGGTGCCGGGTGCTGGGCAGGAGCCGCCGTACGTGCAGGAATAGCGGTTGAAGGCGTTGGCGAGCGTTTCCTCGCCCACCGTGCCGGTGGTATCGGTCGAGTAGACCAGCCATCTGCCGCTGCCGGAAGCCGCCAGCCCCGCCGCGCCACGGTTGTTGATGAAGTTGCGCCCCGCCGCCAGCGTCAGCGCGTCCCCCGCGCCCGAAGCCGTGATGCCGCCCGCCGCGCCGATAGTGATGTCCGAGGCGGCCCCCGTGGCACGCAGCAGCGCCGAACCGGCGGTGACCGTGCCGTTTACCGCCACTGCTCCGCCGGTCGTCGCGGCCAGGCTCTTCGTCCCGAAATCGTGCGCCCCAGCGGCAAAGGTGATGCCGCCCGCGCCGGAGAGGAAGGAAACGCCGCTCGATGCCCGGCTGGCCCAGGTGGCATAGGGGTTGACGGTGATCAGGCCGGAAGTCGCGTCGCCGATCACGATATTGGAAGCAGAAAATCTATCAAGAAATTGTGCCTCTATAAAAAGTTCGCCTACTGTTGCGGCAACATTAACGGTAGTATCAGCGGTATCCGGCTTAATCGTAATCGTATCGACTGCATTTAAATTTAAATCACTTGCCGTCGATGTGGCGCCAAATTCAGCATCAAGGATGATTTCTATATCATCACCAGAATTGATAATTGCATTTGTAGTGTTATTATACCAACTAAATCCTTTTTCGGCGCGAATCAATACATCTCCTGTGATTGTACTGATGACCGACGGCCCAAGAACTACACCACTATTAGTGGCTCCAGCTAGACCAACGCTTCCGGTAAAATAAATTGACCCAGCAGCGCTGGAAAATGTTGCGCCATTAAATATTTGAATACCGACAATGTTAGTTGACGCGCCCGCGCCGCCGCCGACTCCGTAGAGAGAAATATTTCCATTGCTGGATGTCGCAAAGGCAGTGCTTGATGCAGAAATTCCGCGACAATTGTTAGAACAAGCAGAATTTTCTGATCCTGATCCAAGTAATATTATACTGCCATTTCCAGCATTTATGTTACTTCCAGATATTGATATTCCACTTCCTGTCGCCGCAGCTGCCCCTTTCGCATATCCGTCCGGCCTACCATCCGAGGCAATGCCGCCATTTGTGCCGCTATCCAGTCCACCGCCGATCACAATATCACCGCCATTCGAGGTGATTGTGGTGCTATTAAGTATAATAGGCCCATTACTGTCAGGCCCTGCTGGATCGGCATCGCTCCACAGGATGGTGTGCAGCTTGCCGGTGGCACCGGAGGTAGCGGCGCTGATGATGCGGGTTCCGGAAGTGGCGATGTTCCCTGCCGCCTTGATCGTCAGCGTCCCGTCGCCCGCCGTTCCGGCGCTGCGGGTGAAATTCTGGTCGATCACGAAACCGCCGGTGTGGGAGTAGAGCGTGAGGTCGTTGCCGCCGTTCCAGGCGATCGGCCCGCCGGTCAGATCGACCGTGCCGCCATATACCCCCACGTCATAGGTTTTGCCCGACAGATCCCAGCCGTTGATGTCCACCGTGCCGGTACCTGCGTCCTTGTCGCCGATGATGAGGGAGCCGACGCCGTTGCCGTCTACGTCCGGGTTTATTCCGGCGAGGAATGAATCGCTTAATTGCAGTGTGCCGCCGCCTCCGGAAATGCCGATGCCAATGTTATTGGTACGGGGTTTGAAAACAATATTGCCCTGTGTTTGGATGGTCGGTGTCTGCGTGCCGGAATTGATCTGGTTGGCGTTGAAGGTGATCGTGCCGGTATTCGACGTGCCGCCGATGATATTGACATGGGATGCAGCAGTCGAATTTCTGATGTAAATGTCGGATGAAATGGATGCAATCCCCGTAAGTGTAATATTCGCCGCTCCGGAAGAGAGGATGCCGATGGGGCCGGTTGTTGCCGGGTCGAGCATCAATGCGCCGTAGGTGGAAAACGTTGATTTTCCGGTAATGTTTATATCGCCGTCAATCGTATTGATAGAAGCAGCATGTTGGATTTGTACCCCTTCATTGCAGCAGCCGCTGCTAGTGCCGCCGCTGCCATAAATATTGATTTTAGAAGCGGAGATGCCCGTTCCCAGGGAATTAACGGAAGCACCTAAAGCAATATAGATGCCTTTTTGGCCTTGGGTGCCGCCGTTGCCACCCGTACCGTTCAAGGTGATGGTGCCTGTAGTGGAGTTGAGTTTGCCAGCGGAGTTAGCTATATAGACTCCCATATTATTCGTGTCTCCATTCCCGCCTATTCCGCTCAGAATAATATTGCCGGCGTCAGTCGTCAGGTCGCGTTGGATTTGAACGCCGTTTTGACTCGTTCCCGCCCCGTTATTCCAGCCATGCCCACGGGCAATGATGTTTCCGGCGCCCGTATTAATGCTGCTGGTGCCATTAATGCCGATTCCATCGTCCAAGGCCGAATTTCCCCTAGCGTAATTATCTGGCCTCCCGTCACCGGCAATTCCATCAAATAATATGGTCGTACTATCCACGCTGGAGATAATGTCAGCTCCGTCGTCGAGCCCGCCGCCTAGGATTAAGTCACCTCCGTTGGTCGTGATGGTCGTATTGGAAAGCGAAATGGCCCCATCGGTATTTGGCACCGCCTCCGCGTCGCTCCAAAACACGGTGTGCAGCTTTCCGGTATTGCTGGTGATGGAGTTGGTGCCGGAAGTGATGATGGAGTCATCTGCCTTCAGCGTCAGCGTGGCATCGCCTCCGCCGGTTTTGGCGATGGTAGCGCCCGACAAGGTGATGTTGCCGGTCTGCGCCTGACCAGCGTTGGTGGTGGTGATGGTAACGTTGTTGCCGTTTGAGAGGGCGGTGGAGATGGAGGAATCGAGGATGGTGTAGGGGTTCGTCGCGCCGCTGGGGTCATAGGTTCCGCCGGTGCCGGGGACGGAGTTGGCTCCGCTGCCGGAGATCGTCACGTTCTGTGGATCGAGCAGCCACTCGCCCGTCTTGCCCCGGATGGCTGAGGCGTCGACGCTGCCGCTGACGCCGAGATGCTCCTTGCCGGAGGTCTCGACGTTACCGCCGTCGCCGCCCCTGAGGCCGCCTTTGGCTTCGATGCGGCCTTCGAACCGCGTCGCACCATCCGACCAAGCGACGATGGTGCCGCCGTTGCCCTTATCGGTAGCATTGGCGGTGATTACCGCGCCTTCAGCAATGGTCGTGTTCTTTGCGTTCGGAATGGTGCCCCTGCCCTGCCAGCCGCCGCCGATCTTGATTGCGCCGCCGCCGTTCCTGCCGTCGGCACGGAGCGTTGCCCCTTCGCCGAGCGTCACGTCGCGCGCCGTCGCTTCGATCGTGCCGCCGAAGACCACACCGCCATTTTGTTCTGTGCGCGCGTCCCTCGCTTCAAGGACACCCGTCGCGTTGACCACGCTCTCGACGAGATGCGCGGCATCCGCCGCGGTGAGCATGATGCGGCGTCCGGTGATGCGGCCGCGGTTGGTGACTTCGGTGACCCGCGCGTTGCCGGAAACGGCGATCGAGACCAGGCCGTCACCATAAAGATCGAGCGTGGCCGTCTCAGCGCCGGCGAGTTGGACGCGGCCGAGGGTGGCCGTCAGAATGCCGGTATTCTCGACCGAGGGAGCGACCAGGGCGATGAGCCCCGTATCCCTGGCCGTGAGCATGCCCCGGTTGATGATCTTCGCTGCCGGGTTGCCGCCGCGGTCGAAGGCAAGCCGGCCGCCTTGCATGAAGGCGTCCTTGCCGATGCCGGCGCTGGTCGCCACTAGTCCCGCGACGTCCACCCGGCTGCCCGCTCCGAAGATCATGCCGTTCGGGTTGCTGAGAATCACCTGCCCGTTGGCGCTGATCCGCCCGAAGATCTCGGAAGGCTTCTGGTCGTGAATACGGTTGAGCGTCACCGATGAGGCCGCAGGCTGCCGGAAGGTGACCGCCTCCCCAGCCCCGACATCAAAGCTTTGCCAGTCGATGACCGCCCGGTCCGACCCCTGCGTCACGACAGCGGAGGCGCCTGAAGTCGTGATCGTGGCACTTCCGGCAGCGACAGACCCGTTCTGCGGCAGACCGTATGCCGCAGAACTCAGAAAGACCGCGGACAGCGAGACCGTGGAGAATAAACGATGATGAAGCGCGCGCATAAAATTCATGAGTGAAAAAATATCGTAGCATTTTAACGGTTAACATGAATTTAATACATTATATTAACATTAATCATCAGGATATATCGATATCTACTGTGATATTTTAACAGATCAGCGCGAACACATAAAATACCGGTGCATTAGTTTCACATTCAGTATCATCTAGATATTAAATAGATATCTACACGATACCAAAATAGGGAATGCGGCGCTCCTCACCTCTTTATTTCGTAGGCATACCGAAGAGATATCAATTGAATATCGTCTCGGTATGCCTGCACCCGTTGCTGTCTTGAAAACCACAAAGCACGGCAGGCGATAGGAGATTGGCTTCCCCCGGATCAACGCTCACGATCCGGTTGGGACAGCCGATCCGGCGACGGGCCGAAAGGCGACGCCAACGGCGGGAGCTGGTCCGTCGCCGCGCTTCCTTGAGACTGCCCCTTACCGCGGACGCGAAGCCGCTCGACCTTGCAGGAACAGGAGCCGCGGCGCGCACCACGGCTGGCAGCTTCTGCGTCAGGATTGCCGAGGTAGCTGCCGACCCCCGGGCCTTCTCTCGGCAACGAGGAAGTGGAGCGGCATTTCGAGGACCAATTGCAGGGGGCACTGACGCGCGGGGATTAGGCGTAAGTTGATATGTCGTGACGCATATATAACCTTGGGTTATTCGGCACGACTCATGAGCCGCTGAGATTCCGGCACGATGTGGTAGTATCAAATCGCATTTAGTGCTACTATGATGTGAATTATGGAGGTTGGTATGATGTCTGTGACCGAGAAGCTGAGCATCACTCTGCCCAGGGACATGGCCGAAATGATCCGGGGCAAGGTGCGGGCAGGAACTCACGCCTCGAACAGCGAGGTGATCCGGGAGGCGCTGCGTCTTATGCAGGAGCAGGAGGGTCTGAAGGCCCAGAAACTCCTGTGGCTGCGGGAGAAGATCGACCGTTCCCTTGCCGATCCCCAGCCCTCCGTCGATGCCGAGGAGGTATTCACCCGGCTGGAGGAGCGGCACCGGCGGCGGGGCGAAGCCGACGTATGAGGCTTGTTTTCCGCCCGGAGGCCGAGGCCGATCTTGTCGAAATTTACGACCATATCGCAGAGGATAGCCCGGTTCGGGCCGGAAAGTTTGTCACGCTCATCCGCAGCAAATGCGAGCCATTGCGGCAATATCCGCGGATAGGGCGGTCACGGGACGACCTGCGCCCTGGTCTGCGAAGCTTGCCGGTTGAGCGATATCTAGTGATCTACCGCGCCCTTGAGGACGTGGTGGAGATCGTCAACGTCGTTCATGCCAGCCGTGATATTGATGCGCTTTTCCAATAACCAGAGAATATTACAGCCGCTTGTTGCCATTCAAAGCCGCAGCTGCAACGCGTATAATGACAAAACGACCGCTGTGATGTCCGCACCGTCGATATTCTGGCGATCCTGCACGGCGCCCGCTGCCGGCCGAGCGCTTCCCACACCTAGAGAAAAGCTGCCGTGACGCGGGGCGTACGAGCTGGCATCATCACCAAGAATGCATATCAATTTGATATCTAATAGATACCACTCCGATCTTGCATTCGATGCAAAATGGGCACAGAAGCGAGGAGCAAGCCCGCAGGGGAGAGCGTCTGCTATCGCCCAGACTTGCGCAAGCGTGCCGTCGCTGTATCGTGTAGATATCAGTTCGATATGTTAGGGATATGTATATGATCGTGGTCGTGGGAGGTATCAAAGGCGGTTCCGGGAAAACCACCGTCGCCACGAACCTCGCCGTGATCCGGGCAGGCGAGGGGAGGGACGTCATCCTCATCGACGCCGACGATCAGGAAACCGCCAGCGACTTCACCGTTCTCCGCAATGAGCGCCATCCCAGCGGGGCCGGCTATACGAGCATCAAGCTGACCGGAGCCGCAGTGCGCACCGAAACGCTGCGCCTTCGCGGCAAATATGACGACATCATCATCGATACCGGGGGCAGGGACACCACTAGCCAGCGGGCAGCCCTCACCGTCGCCGACATGCTGCTTGTCCCGTTCGTTCCCCGCTCCTTCGACGTGTGGACTCTGGAGAAGGTGGCCACGCTCGTCACCGAGATGCGCGCCGCGAACCCGGAGCTACGGGCCTGCGCCTTCCTCAACCGCGCCGATCCGCGCGGCCAGGACAACGAGGGAGCAGCGATGGTGCTGAAGGACACCGAAGCGCTGCGCTTCATCGACACGCCGCTCGGAACCCGCAAAGCGTTCAGCAACGCCGCCGCGGACGGACTCGCGGTCACCGAGCTAAAGCCGCAAGACCCCAAGGCCATTGAGGAGTTCATGATACTCCACCGATATGTCTTCGATATCGCCACGACATCACACCTGAAGGCGGTGGGGGCGTAATATGGCCATCAGCCGCAAGCCCAAGCCCACCGACCAGGGCGCCGCCGTCGACATCGACGCACTGATCCACAAAGGCGGCAGCGTCGCGGGGCAGGGGAAAGAGCCCTCAAAGCCGAAGCCGGTCCCCGTCATCCTCCGCATCCCAAACCAAATGCTCGCCCGCCTCGACGCCGCCGTCGAGGCCCGCGTCGTGCCCACGCCACGCACGACCTGGATTCTGGAGGCAATCGCCGAGAAGCTCGAGCGGGAAAGTCACTGAAGCTTTTCAGGCAACGCATGCCTTGATCTCAACAAGACCGTCGCGGCAACAACCTACGGCTGACCAGCGATTCCGATGAGGAGGTGCTAAGCTGCCTGTTCGTACTAAACCATGATCTGACAGCAGGACGCGCCGGCTATCTGGAGGCGGCGGCAGCCGCAGGTTGATCGTCGACGCCTCCCGAAAAGACTGCTAAGCTACATTATATCGCTCCAAATGAGCAAGGGAATGATCATGGCACGAAAGGTTTTTTATAGTTTCTATTACGATGACGACGCTGCGCGCGTGCAGCAAGTCAAGCAGATGGGACGTATCGAGTCGCAACCCCTTCTCACTGGCAACAAGTGGGAAGAAATTAAGAAAGGGGGCGACCCGGCCATAGAGCGATGGATCAAGGATCAAATGACAGGGAAGACATGCCTCGTTGTGCTTGTGGGTGCCCGCACGGCATCGCGGCCTTGGGTGCAGTACGAGATCAAAGAGGCATGGAAGAACGGATTGGGCGTCGTAGGGATAAGAATCCACAGCCTAAAAGACCTGCAGGAGCAAATTGCCGTGCGAGGAGCCAATCCGTTTGACCAACTCAACCTTAATGGCAAGCCATTCGCACAAATTGTAACGCTTTACGATCCGGCAGGCTCAAACAGCAAGGAAGTTTACGCTGATATAAGCAATAACCTTGAGAATCTGGTGGAACGTGCCATCCAGATAAGGGCACGCTACTAAGTAACCAACCTCGGCGAAAAATCTGGTATGTATGAGCTTGCAATACTTGGCGCTGCATCGGCAGAGGATTGCTCTACCCTAACAGCGACTATCAGTCGAATGGTGAACGAATTCGGCCTACAAATTGGAAGTGAAGTCATAATCCATAATGGCGAAACTCTGAAGGATCGCGACAAACACGCGGCATTTGCAGCAACATACTTCGGCGGGGCCAAGAAGATCGATATAGAGGAGGCAATGGGTGTCCTGCAGTCCAGTGCCCCTATTATCCCGACCATCGCCGCAAGTGGTCACTTCGGGACTGAGATCCCGCTATTTCTTCAAGCCGCGAATGGTCTGCGCCGTCGTGTCGACGATCCCGAGATGGTAGAGCTTGCTGTTGCCCTACTAGAGTGCGTCGGGCTGCTTAGGCGGCAGCGCCGCGTTTTCGTCAGCTATCGGAGAAGCGAGTCTCGGGCCGCCGCGATGCAACTTCACGATTTGATGGCGTCCAGAGGCTTTGACGTGTTCCTAGATACCCACGACATCCGTCCTGGAGATCCTTTTCAAGACGTCTTATGGCATCGTTTATGTGATTCCGACGTGATGGTAATGTTGGATACGCCAACGTACTTTGATAGTAAGTGGACTAGACAAGAGATTGGAAGAGCTCGCGCCAAAGAAATCCATGTTCTTCGGGTTGTATGGCCTGCGCACAAGCCAAATAAAATGATGGACTTAGCGGAAACCATTTATCTAGAAGCGTCTGAACTGGTGGGCACTGATGGACCGATTACCGACGAAACAGCTGATCAAATTGCGTTAGCGGTTGAAAGTCTTCGCAGTCGCAGCATTGCGTCGCGTTACATGTCGATCACCGGTAAGCTTCGTGCCGAAGTCGAGAAGATAGGCGCCGCTGTTGAGGGCATTGGTGCCCATCGGGCCATATCGGTGCGTCTAGTTGATGATCGAAAGATTTGGGCGTATCCAGTGGTAGGAATACCAACTGCAGAGTTGCTAAATGATGTGGCAGATAAGGCGAGGCGTGCTGACCAGCGGGAGAAGCCTGTGTTAGTATACGACCATACTGGTATTCGCGACCAGTGGCAAGCCCATCTAAGATGGCTTGACGAGAATATCAGCACGGTTCGCACCTTAAAGGTGCGGGAGGCGGATTGGATCTTGGCAGGCTGGCCGGAGTGAACATGTTGGACGCTATCTTCCTCTCAGCCAGCGTTCCCGACCCCAAACGAGGGCCGGAATATGCGAAGTCTGCGGATACGGTCGCAATCACTGCTGCGGTTGCAGCGTTGGTTCATGTCACCTTAGGGCGTCGGCCCCTTATATGGGGTGGTCATCCAGCGATTACGCCTATGATTTGGGTTGTTGCGGAATATCTGGGGCTCGACTATTCTGGCTGGGTTAAACTGTACCAGACCAAGCATTTCGAAGACGAATTCCCAGAAGACAATAAGCGCTTTCAGAACGTCATTTTCACCGACGACGTCGAGCACGACCGAGAAAAAAGCCTACTTGCTATGCGAAGTCAAATGCTGCAGGAACATAAATTTATGGCGGCGGTGTTCATTGGTGGAATGGGAGGTATTATTGACGAATTTGAGTTGTTTCGTCAACTCCAGCCGAATGCGACGATGCTACCGATTCTATCCACTGGAGGTGCTGTTCTAGAGCTTCCCAAGCGTTTGGGAGCGGTAAGTGCGGATCTCGCTGACGACCTCGATTATATAGCGCTCTTTCATCGCCACCTAGGCATCTCGGTCAGAGAAGAGCGCTTTAAGCGGCCGGAGGATCAGCCAGCTGATATCAGTGATCGCTTTTGGAAGCCAGCGACATAAATTGGCTCGGAACTGTAATGTAGTTTCATTCTACAGCGTGATGCGTTCCACCTCATCCAGTGAAACGGCATCGCTCCGGCGATCATAGAGCTTAGTGGTTCGGGCAGACGAATGCGCCGCCATCTGCTGGGCGTGCTCGAGCAGCCCACCGTTCTCGAGGTAGGCGGTAATGCCGCGCGCGCGCCAGGAGTGGCAGCCTATATGCGTGGCGACGTCGGCAGCAGCAGCCCGGCGGCCGATCATGCGATAGACGTCGGTGCGATGCATGGCCTGCTCGGTGAGCCGGCCAGTCCTACCCTCGGCGGAGCGAAAGAGAGGGCCTTTGCGATCGTCGCCAATGCCAGCCGCCTCGATATAGGCATCCAGGTACGCTTGTAGGGTGTGATGCGCCGGCATCTCATGATCCTTGCCGCCTTTCTCGTGCAGGCGGAGCCACCAGCGCTTGCCCACCGGGTAGTAGTCCTCGACCTGCATCGAGATCGCTGCCGAGACGCGGGCGAAGGTGAACAGCAGGGTGCCGATCAACGCGCGGTCGCGCAGGCCGATCAGGTTGTCAGCCGGGATGGTGGCCAGGAGCGCCTTGGCCTCCTCGCGCGTCGGCATCCGGGTCTTGCCCTTGGACGTGCTGTGCTTCGGGCCACGCACTGAGGCCGCCGGGTTGTGCGGCACGACCTGGCCGATGACCAGCCAGTCGAACAGCATGCGGATGGCGGCGAGCTGCTGCTTGACCGTGGGCGCGCTGTGGGCCCGACTCTGCTGTTCGACCCAGGCGGCAACATGCACCGGCCGGATCGCCGGCAGATTCAGGCCCACCTCCCCGCACCAGGCGAGAAACCGCTCGGCGGCCCGGGCATAGGCGGCGCGGGTGTTCGGGTTGCGGATCTGGGCTGTGAAGAACTCGACATAGCGGTTGCCGGCCCGCTCACCAGCGGCGGCGATCAAGAGCGGCAGGGCGAACTCGCCGGACCCGCCTGCCGACAAACTCGAGCTGATGAGCGGGGTCAGCATATTGGTCATGCTGTAACCTCGACACCCATTTTATGGGCGCCCTTGGCTTTGTCCCGGCAATGTCTGCGCCGCGCCTCGATAAACGGCGCCTGCGGATTATCCCAATCAGTCAGATTGAGGGGCGGCTTCTTCGCAGCAATCAGCTTCTTCTCGATGGATATGGTCTTCTGCTCGACGACCACGAAGGCGTAATCGAGGTAAGCCTTCATCCAGGTGGTAAGGCATGCTTCGCCTTCCGGGGTGAAGCGGTATCTGTCAAAGTCGGCAGCGGCGTTTTTTGATCCGCGTGGGATCGCTTGCAGCCCGAGTTCCTGCTTAAGCAGCGCGCCAAGAGAGCGACGTGGCGAGGAGCGTGCGCTGTCGGTATGGGCAAAGTGGTAACGTCTTTTAAGGCGCTTACCGGCCTTACCGATATAGAGCAGCCCATCCGGTCCGAACGCCAGATCCTTCAGCCGCGCCGGGTCGGTGAGAAAGAGCGCGTAAATGCCCGGCTTGCCGATCACCGTGGTCGGTGCCCTGCTGCGGCCCGCCAGCAGGTCCGTCCAGACCCTCTCCAGCTCCTCCTCCGACATCGCCCCCGCCCGCTGCAGTTTATGTAACATAACGTCCTTTATGTTGCATGAACGGGACCGCTGAGGCGAGGGGGAACCCAACAAGCCATCTCGATTGAGGTCCAATGGCGGCAGCCTGTGGCGAGGAAGAGACAGGGAAGCCTGCCTGCCGTGAGCCTGCCACACTCTTGATGTTGCCGAACGATTTCTCTGCCGATCATTGTCGGCAATAGGTTGCGTTAGTCGGTCCAGGGGAGGGCTGTGTTTTTGACGAAATCCAAGCGATTGCTCAAAAGATCGGACGCCAATCCGCCAATCGGCTCTATTACCGTCGCGACGAACGCCTCAAGGTGCTGTTGCCGCACGAACGATAGCGAGAATGAGCCGGAGAGCTTTCCGGATTTCAGTTCTCGAGTAAAACCAACATGATCGACCGGACGTGGGGTTGGTTTTGTATCGGTAGAATCGATTATCATTAAATCGCCGCTGGTCACAACGACAGGGAAGAAAAACCAAAAGTATTTCCACTCATCCGGTCTAACTGTTCGTTTGGGTATTTCAGCCTTCCGGGCTGTGATCGCTTTCGCCATGGGATAGAAAATGGCGTCGTACAGTCCTCCATGGTTAGCGTGCCAACCGGACCCCTTGCGATCAATTCGGCAGAATTGAACTGCCTTCCAAGCGTTCTTATGCTCCGTGTATATTTGATCAAAGCCAAGATGATTGAATGCAGGCACCTCTCTTATCAATCCTCGACCACCCCCAAGGGCTTTGTTCATTTCGTATTTATAAGGGAAAACAAATTCCTGTGGTGGCCTTTTTTTATCGACTTGGTTCTTCGGTCTAGCGATAAAAACAAAGGGATTTGAGCTATTCTTGCACTCAATAATTATTTCGATATATGCCGACAATTTAGCATCCTCATCCCGGGCAACTTCCTTGATTGCCCTAACGTCCATCTCGCGCGACTTCCCTTCGTCAATATCCTCAAACGCAACATTCGTGCTCACATGAAAACCAAGGTTCTCCAGTTGTGTAGCTACCTCCTGCTCCATGAGATAGCCGGACTCCCTGATGGCAATCATAATTTCGTCAATGCTTGGCTCGGCCGCCATGCTCAACAACTCCTTGGAGATTTTATGCCGCAGAACGTAGCGTGGTGTGAAGCGCAAAGCGACCGTACATCACGCCATCATTCCGGAAAACGCGCTTCGATCGTGCTCTCCCTCTCAATCACGCCTCTTCTGCTCTCCGCTGCCTGCGTTCACGGCTTCTGGCTCGTGGTGTCCTACGCTCGGCGCCCCCGCCCGCAAGGGTCGAGACGAGCGGCTTTCAGCCGCCCTTGCGTCCGCCGGCTCACCCCCGAGCGTTACCGGCCACCGCCAAGCCGCGAATGAACGTGGCTTCGGCCTCACCTGAAAGGAGAGACCTATGAACTTAGAAATGATTCCCTTGAGCAAACTCGTCCCTGCTGCCTGCAATGTGCGGAAGACCGGTGCCGTCAGCATTGATGACCTGGCCGCGAGCATCGTGTCGCACGGGCTGCTGCAAAACTTGCAGGTTCGCGCCCTACCCAGTGATGGTGTAAAGGCCGAATGGAATTTCCCCAGATGTACCGAGTGAAAACTCCTCAGGTGGCGGGGTCCGGCAGGCAGCCGATTGTCAGTGACGTGCAGCTCCGTTCTTGGGTGGCCGGCCACGGCGGCGT
>JBATRI010000259.1:0-10187 GCA_049292515.1 Geminicoccaceae bacterium | reverse complement strand
AGGCGTGGGCCCCAGGGGCTCGCCTGCTGGCCGACGCCCATGCCCACCATCATGCCGATCGCCTGGCCCGCGGCGCCCGGGTTGCTCGCGGCGGCACGCATCGCCTCGGCCGCCTGGAACTGCGCGTACTTGCTGAGGTCGCCCACCACGCCCATCGAGGTCCGCCGGTCCAGCGCCTGCTCGACCTCGGGCGGCATCGAGACGTTCTCCAGCAGGATCGTCGTCAGCTCGAGGCCGTAATTGGCGAACTCGGGGGCGATCCGCCCGAGCACGAACTGGCCCAGCTGGTCGTAGTTGGCGGCCAGGTCGAGCACAGGAATGCCCGAGCTCGCGACGATGGTGCCGAAGCGGGCGACGATGATGTTGCGCAGCTGGTCGCTGATCTCGTCGACGGTGAAGTGGCCGTCGGTGCCGACCACCTCGCGCAGGAACACGGCCGGTTCCTTGATCCGGATCGCGTAGGTGCCGAACGCCCGCAGCCGGACCGGGCCGAACTCGGGATCGCGGGCGATCACCGGGTTCTTCGTCCCCCACTTGAGGTCGGTGAAGATCCGAGAGCTGCAGAAATAGACCTCGGCCTTGAACGGGCTCTCGAAGCCGTGCGGCCAGGCCTGGAGCGTCGAGAGAATCGGCAGGTTGCGCGTGAACAGCTCGTACATGCCGGGCGTGAAGGTGTCGGCGATCTCGCCCTCGTTGACGAAGACGGCCATCTGCCCTTCGCGGACGGTGAGCTTCGCCCCGTACTTGATCTCGTTGCCCTGCCGCTCGAACCGCCAGACCATGGTGTCCGGGGAATCGTCCGTCCACTGGATGACGTCGACGAACTGCCCCATCAGCTTGCTGAAGATCATCGGCCCGTTCCCGGTGGAGCTGCACTGCGCGGCCGATACATCGCACCCGAGGGGCCGCCTGCCAAGAGCGCCGCGGATGGCGGCGTGCCGTAGCCCGTGGCGGGGGTCGGGTACGCTGCCCGTCGTGCGGGTCCGTCCGGCAGCTCGCGCCCGGCAAGCGCGGCACGGGCGTGTCGTCGCCGGCGCGGCGTCTCCAGAAGTCACCTTGGACGTTAGGTGGCGCCTGCTTAGTAAGCTGCAAGCCACTCGGGCTGTATCCGGAAGGTGTATAAACGTAATAAATAGATCAATATTGCAATGACTGAAGTGTGGTAGAAATGCAGTTGGCGAGTAAAAGCTAATGCCGATAAATTTTCTCTTGATCGCCGCCGATCTTGTTTGTAGACCATTAAATGGTAGCAATCGTAATCTGCTGCGGACACGGGAAGGAGATACCCATGCTACGTCGGAGTCTGGCTTTGGCGGCGGCCTCGCTGGCCACTATGGCTCTGGTAATCGGCATTGCCCCGATCACCTCATCCTCAGTTGTTGCCAAAGAAAGAGATGAATATGGGAGACTATTTCTAAAGGATGTCACAGGTGATGCTGCCATTATCAAATATTACGACAAGAAATTTGGCCTGAAATTTAAGGATGGCTTCGTCTATATTAATAACCTGAAGTGCTGGCCCTATGGTCGTTGTTTCGTCGAAGGAAAGATATCGGGTGACATTTACGACCACTATTGGAAATTCATCCTAAAAGTTTACCCGGCTGACTTCAAGGCGCCGGCATGGCTTTACAAGGAAGATGACGACCACTACGGTCCGTATGCCGCCGCTAGCGATTATCCGTATAAGCCGCGGCCTCCACGTCCGCCCAAGGACGAGTGTAAATTAAGCCTGGATATAGGAAAAATTAAGCTGGTTCAGTACGATTACTCGTCGAAGTATAAGAAGTACCCAACAATTATCTTCATCGATCCAGATCCAGCGGATCTGTACGTGAAGGATAGGTATTACAAGAAACAGCTTTGCGATCTCGCCAAGCCGTCCTATGGTGACGAAGAGCCACCCAAGGATCCCTATGTGGAAGTGAAATAGACTGAGCTGCGAACTAGCGCCTGAATAGGTGCTCGAGGGGTTACGCTGTTCTCTGTCGATGTGCGAGATCACGGGCCGGCGCGGGACTGAACCCGCGCCGGTTGTCGCTTTTGTCGACTGGATCGAAAACACGTCGAACTGCAACAGATGTTAGCCGGACGTCAGCCGAGGTTTATCTTCGGCTGACGTCCGCTCTAGAAACAAGTCACCACCAAAATTGTGGCGTCGGGCGCGACACCCACCACGATCCTAGGCGGACCTCAGGCGTCCTACCTGCGCCCACTTCGCCGCCAGTCAACTTTCATACTTGAACGATACTTTGAGCTTGGTTCGATAGGCTTTGACCTTGTCTTCCTCGATAATCAGGTCCTGCTCGACCACTTCGGCGACGCGCAGGTCCCGCAGGGATTCGGCCGCCCGCTCGACCGCGGCGCGAGCCGCCTGCTCCCAGGAATCGGTACTGACACCGACCAGCTCGATCACCTTGTAAACACTTTCGGCCATGATCAGCTCCCTTGAAACGGAGCAGGATCTACGTTGCCGTCGGGCGCGTCAAGGACCGATGCGCCGTGGCAGCCGGCGCCAATCGAGTCGATCTGATCGGTTGTGCTGGTCGCCCGGCTACGTGGCGCCGGCTGTACTGGAAGCGCCTTTGTGCGCGCGCGCCGAGGCCGCGGCCAGTGTCTTGCGCAGCTCGGCCTCCATGGCGTGGAGCTGCTGCTCGGCCTGCAGCCGCCGCTGCTTGCCTTCGTCGGCGATCTGCAGGCTCTCGTTGATGGTCGCCACCAGCTTGGCGTTGGCTTCCTTGACCGTCTCGATGTCGAACACGCCGCGCTCGACCTGCCGGCGGACGACGGCGTTGGCCTGCTTCAGGTTCTCGGCGTTGTTCTTCAAGAGCTCGTTGGTGAGGTCCGAGGCGGCCTTGACCGAGTTCGCGGCCTCGCCCATCCGGTAGATGGTGACGGCCTGGGCCAGCTGCTGCCGCCACAGCGGCACGGTGTTGGCGATCGTGCTGTTGATCTTGGTCACCAGCGACTTGTCGTTCTCCTGCACCAGCCGAATCGAGGGCAGGGCCTGCATGGTCACCTGGCGGGTCAGCAGCAGGTCGTGCACACGGCGCTCGAGATCGTCACGGGCGGCGCGCAGGTCGCGCAATTTCTGCGCCTCGATCACGTCCTCCGAGCCCGCGACCTTCTCCGCCATGGCCGGGATGATCCGCTCGTCGATCTCCTTCAGCTTCGCCCGGCCGCCGGCGATGTAGACCTCCAGCGTGCGGAAATAGTCGAGGTTGGCGCCGTAGAGCTTATCGAGCTTGACGATATCGGTCAGCATCTTGGTTTTGTGCTGCTCGAGCTGGGTCGTAATGGTGTCGACCTGCCCGCGCACGTCCTCGTACTTGTCGAGATATTTCTGCACCTCGCTCTTGACGCCGAACAGGCGCCCGAAAAAGCCGGGCTTCCCGGTCGGGTCGACATCGCCGAGATCAAGCTCGCGCAGCTTCTGCACCATGTTGTTCAGCGCATCGCCGGCAGGGCCAACGTCCTTGGTGCGGACGTTCTCCAGCATGGAATCGGAGATGCTGGTCAGCTGCTGCTGCGCCTTGCTGCCGTAGAAGATGATCGAGTTGGTATCGGTGACGTCGAGCTCGCGTATCGCCTGCTGGACCTGCTGCTCGATCGGCCCCTCGAGCTTGATCTGCAGGTCGCCGGCCAGCTCCTGGCCGAACGCCGTCAGCTGGCTCGCCAGTGGCTCGGCGACGAGCACCGGTGTCGCGACCGGTGCTGCCGTGACGGTATTCGGTTCCTCGGCCATGGCGAATGCTCCCCTCGGGTTATCGGCGCGGCCAGCGGCTCAATGCACGCCCTCACGCTTGAGCTGCGTCTCCAGCACCTCGATCTGGACCTCGAGGTTGAGCTTGTCGTCCTGCTTGAGCACCTCTTCCTGCTCGGCGAACACCTGCTCTACGGTGGTCAGGACGCGGCGGAAATTCTCGGCCAGCGGTGTATCGGCGAGATCACGCTGCTGCGCCGCATATTGCGTGACGACATCGCGGGTACCGTCGAGATAGGTCACCAGGAAGCGCCGGGCGCGGGAAAGGTTCTTCGGGTCCTGCTCGAGCTGACCCAGGATGGTGTAGGCCTGCCGGCAGATCCGGTCGAGGCGGCTCTTCAGCTCGCGCGAGTGCAGGCCCTGCGCGGCCTCCTCGATGCCCTCGACCTTGCGCTGCGCCTCTTCCAGAGCAGCGATCACGTCGCGGCTGTTGACCCCGGCGCGCTTCGCCGCGGCCTCGAGCACGCCGCGGTCGAGTCGAGGGTCGAGCCCGTAGGCGAGCACGCAGCCACCACCGGTGATGGCCGCGAACAGCAGCGCCATGCCCGGGCCGTCGTGGGCGACGCCGAGACTGACGGCGAAGGCCGCGGCGCCGGCGGCCAAGGCACCCAGCAGCTTGCGCGGCGTCGGGCTACGGGTCAGCACCCGGCCTTCGCTCTCGAAGGCCTCGCGGCTGCCGCGCGCGATCAGCTCACCGCCGAGCCACAGCAGCACGATCGCCAGCCCCAGCGCGAACGTGTCCCGGAAGCTGCCGCGCACCATGGCCAGGAACAACGGCCAGCCGAAGATCACCGCCCAGACCTTGAGCAGCCAGCCGCGTGCAGGTGCCGCCCGGAAGATGGGCGCCCCACCGGTCACCGTGTTGCCGCCGCCGACCCTGCGGGCGGTTCCCGCCGCTTGACGTCCGTTCTGCTGCAAGCCCGTGTCCACTCCGCCTAGAGCCGCTGTCGCGGTCAGAACAGATGAAAGAACCAAACCGTGCTGGCGCGGAGCCACAGTATGCCCAGCACCGTCACCAGAACGCCGGCACCCGCCACCAATCGCCCGCTCATGCACGTCTCCGATCTCGTACGCGAGACCTTAGATAATGTCCCGGTGCCCGGTATGAAGGGCGCGGGCCCGCGGTGGCGCGGTTTTGCCGGCCGTGGGCGGGGCTTGCAGACTGGCTGGACCAAGCGTAGCTGCTGGGCGCCGACCCCGTCGAAGCAGACAGGCCACTTCTTCCATGTTCAAGCACTATGGCGCGGTCGTCGGCATCGTCGGCGGGGTGACCCTGCTCCAGCTGGCCAACACCATCTTCGCCGTGATCCTGCCGCTGCAGCTGGCGATGGCGGGTTATTCCGGCACGACGGCGGGGATCGTCGCCACCGGCTACGGCATGGGCTTCCTCGCCGGGTGTGCCGTGGCCCACAAACTTATTCGCAGCGTCGGGCACATCCGCGCCTTCGCGGTGCTGGCCGCGGTCTGCGCGGTGGTCAGCATGGTCTTCGCGGCGAGCCAGGTCGTCGCCGTCTGGTTCGTGCTGCGGCTGGCGATGGGCTTCTGCCAGGCGGGCCTGTTCACGGTGGTGGAGGGCTGGCTCAGTGCCGCGACCCCGGCACAGTCCCGCGGTGGGGTGCTGTCGTTCTACCTCGTCAGCACCAAGGTGGCGATCGTCGGCACCCAGCTGGCCCTCGGCCATACCGACACCATGTCGCTGGTCTGGTTCAACGTCGCCGGGGCGGTGTTCACGCTGGCGCTGATCCCGGTGGCGCTGACCAGGACGCCCCAGCCGCCCCCGCCGCGGCTCGACCTCCTGGGGCCGCGCGGCCTCTACCGCGTCGCACCGGCCGCGGTCGTCGGCTGCATGGCATCGGGCCTGCTCAGCAGCGCCGTGCTCGGGCTGACGCCGCTGTTCGGCACCGAGCTCGGCCTGCCGGTGCCGTTCATCGTCTGGCTGCTGAGCGCCATCCAGCTCGGCAGCTTCGTCTGCCAGTGGCCGCTGGGGCGCCTTTCCGACCGGGTCGACCGGCGCTGGGTGATCGCCGGCTGTGCCACCGCCGTGGCGTTGCTGTCGCCGCTGATCGCCCTGGCCGGGGCCAACCAATATTGGCTGCTGCCGCTGTTCTTTCTCTACGGGGCCAGCAGCCTGACCTTCTATGCGGTGGCGATCGCCCATGGCGGCGATTTTGCCGAGCCCGACCAGATGGTGGGCGTGAGCGGCGGCTCGCTGCTGGCCTGGGCGGTGGGGGCCGCCATCGGCCCGACCGCCGCGGCGCCCTTCATCGATCTGCTCGGGTCGCGCGGCCTGTTCGTCTACACGTTCCTGGTCGCCGCCGGGCTCGCCTGCTTCGTCCTGTGGCGGATGACCCGGCGGGCGGCGCTGCCACCCGAGCGCCGCGACGGCTTCGTCGACCTGCCGACCACGCCGGCGCTGACGGCGATCGATCCACGCATGCCAGAGCGGCCAGCCGGTTGAGTGCCACCGCTTGACGGGTCGCCGCAGGTTCGTCATCCCGGACGGCGTCGACAAGGGAGGCAAGCAGGATGATGAAGATCACCGACCGGCGCCGGCTGGGCAAATCGAAGGTCGAGGTGCCGGTGGTCGGCTTCGGCGGCGCGCCACTGGGGAACCTGTTCCAGGAGTTCTCCGACGAGCAGGCGCGCGCCACGGTGCAGGCGGCCTACGCTGCCGGGATGCGGCTGTTCGATACGGCACCGTTCTATGGCTTCGGGCTCTCGGAGCATCGGATCGGCGAGGCGCTGCGCTGGCTGGACCGTGACAGCTACGTGCTGTCGACCAAGATCGGCCGACTGCTCAAGCCGCGTGACCCGAAGCAGCTCGACGGCGGGCTGTTCAAGAAGATCCTGCCGTTCGAGGGGGTCTACGACTATTCCTATGACGGCGTGATGCGGTCGGTCGAGGCCAGCCTGCAGCGGCTGGGCACGTACCGGATCGACGTGCTGCTGATCCACGACGTCGATGTCTGGACCCATGGCAGCGAGGCCGCCCGGCTGGAGCGGTTCAAGGAGGTCATGGACGGCGGCTACCACGCGATGGTGAAGCTGCGCGCCGAGGGCGTGGTCGGTGCCATCGGCGCCGGCATCAACGAGGTCCAGGCCTGCGAGGAGTTCGCCCGGGCCGGCGACTTCGACTGCTTCCTGCTGGCCGGTCGCTACACGCTGCTGGAGCAGGGGGCGCTGGACACGCTGCTGCCCTACTGTGCGGAGCAGGACATCTCGCTGCTGATCGGCGGCCCCTACAACACGGGCATCCTCGCCACCGGTGCCGTCCCTGGCGCCTATTACAACTACGCCCCGGCACCGGCCGACATCATGGACCGCGTGGCCCAGATCGAGGCGGTGTGCGGCCGTCACGGCGTGCGGCTGGCCAGCGCCGCGCTGCAGTTCCCGCTGGGCCATCCCAACGTGGCGACGCTCATCCCGGGCGCCCGCTCGCCAGAGGAGATCGACCAGAACCGGGCCATCTTCGAGGCACCGATCCCGGCGGCGTTCTGGAGCGAGCTGAAGCGGGAGGGACTGCTGCGCGAGGATGCGCCGACGCCGGCCTGAGCGTGCGCAGCCGGCACCTCGACAGCGGCCGCCTTTGACGCTTAGGTGATCGCCGCTGCGCATCATTCGCCTTCTGGGGTGGGTGCCCGCGCATTCATCCACCTCAGTCGGCGAGATATTGCTCCATGCGATCGATCCCCATGCGGCGACTGCTCGATCGGACCAGGGCGCTGCGGCTGACCGCGGCGACATTGCTGGCGTTCGCTGTCGCCAGTCCGCACGCCCACGCCATCGACCCGTTCTTCCCGACGTTCGGCAATGACGGTTACGACGTCAAACACTATGCGGTGACACTCGATGTCGACGGCCGGACACATCGTCTGGCCGGCACGGCCGTCCTGACCATCAAGGCGGAAGCGCTGCTGAAGCGCTTCACGCTGGACCTGTCCGGTCTCGAGGTCACCGGCGTGCGCGTCGACGGCGTCGCCGCCAAGTTCGAGCGGACGCCGGGCAAACTCGCCGTCCAGCCGGCGACGCCGATCGGCAAGGGCCGGCAGTTCACCCTCGCCGTCGCCTATAATGGCGTGCCGCGGACCATCGACGACCCGACGGTCTATCCGCCGCCACCCTATCCGCAGCTCGGCTGGACCAACTGGCAGAAGGTGTCCTACGTCGTCAGCGAGCCGGTCGGCGCCGGGACGTGGTATCCCGTGAACGACGAGCCGACCGACAAGGCCACCTACCGGCTTACGGTGACGGTGGACAAGCCGTTCAAGGCGGTCGGCAACGGTGCGCTCAAGGGCATTACCGACCTCGGCGCCAAGCGTCGCTACGTCTGGGAGCAGGCGCAGCCGATGGCCAGCTATCTGGCGATCCTGGACATCGACCGCTTCCAGCTCGACCAGCGCCGGGCGAGCAACGGCGTGCTCATCCGCACCTACCGGACGGCCGGCACGCCGCGCGAATCCCTGCTGGCCCTCTACCGGACGCCGGCGATGATGGACTATTTCGAGCAGTTCGTGGGCCCGTACCCGTTCGATGCCTATGGTGCCGTGACGGTGGGCGATCCCGACCTTTATTACGCGCTTGAGACGCAGGCGATGTCGACCTTCCCGAAGGACTATGTCGACGAGGCCACGGTGGCGCACGAGCTCGCGCACCAGTGGTTCGGCGATGCGGTAACGGTCGCCGAATGGCGCGATCTGTGGCTGGCAGAAGGGTTCGCCACCTACCTCGAATATATGTGGGAGTATCGGGGCGATCGGGCAGCCCTGGATGCCGCCTTCGGCCGGATGTACGCCTACATCGTCCGCAACAAGGTCGGCCCAGCCGTTGTCAGCGTGCCGCAGGATATCTTTGCCGACAATACCTACTATCGGGGTTCCCTGACGCTGCAGGCCCTGCGGCTCGAGGTGGGCGACAAGGCCTTCTTCGCCACGCTCAAGACCTTCTACAAGACCTACCGCAATGGCAACGCCACCTCGGCCGACTTCATCGACACGGCCGTCAAGGTGACCGGCAAGCCGGGTGTCCGCCCCTTGCTGCATGCCTGGCTCTACGACGAGGCGATACCGGCGCTGCCGGGAGCACCGACATTGTCGGCCGCAGCTTCTGCGGCGCTGGAGCCACCGGCCCTGGGCATCGGGGTTCGCCGCCGCTGAGGCAGGCGGAAGCTGCGGGGGTCAGCTCTCCCGCAGCGCGCGCCGGAAGCTCTGGCGGATGGGATCGGTCAGGTAGCCCAACAGGGTGCGCTCACCGGTCAGGATCAGCGCCTCGGCCGGCATGCCCGCGGTGAGCCGTACCTCGGGCGCCAGGTCGTGGACTGCAGCCATGTCCACCACGATGCGGGCACTGTAATAAGGCTCGCCCGACTTGGTATCGACCAGCCGATCCCCCGATACCTGGCGGACCTCGCCGCGCAGCCGCGGCAGGTTGCGGGTATGGTAGGCGAGCAGGTGCACGTCGGCGAGCAGGCCGGGATGGACGACGTCGATGTCCTTGGGTGACACGCGCGCCTCCAGCACCAGCGGCTCGTCGCGCGGTACGAGGTCCATCAGCGCGTCGCCCGGCTGGATCACGCCACCGGGTGTATGGATGCGAAGATCCACGACCTCGCCCGCGATCGGGGCGCGGATCACGGTCCGGTCCAACTGGTCGCGGGCGGCGTCGACGGCGGCCTGCAGCTGATTGGTCGAGGCGCGCGCATCGGCGAGCTGCAGGGCCACGTCGTTGGCCTGTCCGCTGCCGAGAGCCACGCGCTCGGCAGCGGTGGCGTTGATCAGCTCCCGCGTCCGTGCGGCATCGCCCACGATGGCGATCCGCTGCCCGTCCAGGGCGGCGCGGGCGCGCAGCAGGTCGAGCAGCCGAGGCCGGCGCTCGAGCCCCTTGTGCAGCAGGTCCTCGACGGTCGTGATCTGCTCGTCGAGCAACGCCGCCTGGCTGTCGATGCTGGCGAGGCCGCCCTCATAGGCGACGAGATCGCTCCTGGCCTGCTCGATGCGCCGATCACGGACGGCGATCTGGTCGGTGAGCGCCTGCCGCTGGGCCACCAGGGCGGCGTTCTCGGCACGCAGCAGGTCGGCGGTGGCACGATCTTCAGCCGCCCGTGCCACCAGCTCAGCCGGGAACACCGTCCCCGCAGCACCGGTCTGCTGGGCGTCCAGCCGCGCAGCGCGCGCCTGCAAACCGGCGAGCTTGGCGGATGCAGCGGCGAATTCGGCTCGGGCGCGCGTGTCGTCGAGCACGACCAGCACGTCACCAGCCTCGACTGTCGCCCCCTCGCGGACCCGGATCTCGGCGACGATGCCGCCCTCGAGATGCTGGATCGTCTTGCGGTAGCCGTCCGGGGCCACCACCGCCGGTGCGATGGCCGCACCCGACAGCGGCACGAATGCCGCCCAGCTGCCGAAGCCGCCGAAGAACAGGAGAAGGA
>JBATRI010000258.1:0-5346 GCA_049292515.1 Geminicoccaceae bacterium | reverse complement strand
GCAAAGGGTCCGACCGCTTCGTCTACAACCTCATGTCCGACGGTGAGCTCGGCGAGGGCCCGACCTGGGAGGCGGCGATGTCGGCCGGCCATTGGCGGCTCACCAACCTGATCTGCCTCGTCGACGTGAACCGGATGCAGGCCGACGGGCGGCCGGAGGGTGTTCTCAACTCCGAGCCGCTGCTGCCGAAATGGGAGGCGTTCGGCTGGCATGCGCAGCGCGTGGACGGCAACGACATCGACGCGGTGGTGCAAGCCTTCGACGTGGCGCGCAGCCTGGATGAGCCCAAGCCGCGGGTGATCATCTGCGACACCCACATGGCCAAGGGCGTGCCATTCCTCGAAGCCCGCGAGAAGTCCCACTTCCTGCGCGTGGAACCGCACGAATGGCAGCAGGCGCTGGCAGCACTCGACGCCGGGAGGAAATCATGAGCCGGACGAAGCGAGGACCGTGGCGGGGCGGCACAAGTACTGCCGCAATGGCGAATGCTGGTGATCTTTCCAAGCCGCGGCTGACCACTTCGGCTATGATCGCCTCGCTCGCGAGCGAAGGCCAGCGTACCCAGGCGGCCCCCTTCGGCCATGCGCTGGTGGAGCTGGCCAAGAAACGGCCCGAGATCGTCGGCATGTCCGCCGATCTCAGCAAGTACACGGACCTGCACATCTTCGCCAAGGAGTTCCCCGACCGCTTCTACCAGATGGGCATGGCCGAGCAGCTGCTGATGCTGGCGGCCGGCGGCATGGCGCACGAAGGTTTCGTGCCGTTCGTCACCACTTATGCAGTATTCGCTTCCCGTCGGACCTACGACTTCATCAGCCAGGGGATCGTCGAGGAGGGCCTGAACGTCAAGATCTGCTGCGCCCTGCCGGGTCTGACCACGGGCTACGGCCCCAGTCACCAGGCGACGGAGGACATCGCGATCTTCCGCGGCATGCCGGACCTGACGATCGTGGACCCCTGCGACGCGCTCGACACCGAGCAGGCCACCCACGCCATCGCGGCGCATAACGGGCCGGTCTACATGCGCCTCCTGCGCGGTGACGTGCCGCTGGTGCTGGACGAGTACGACTACACGTTCGAGCTCGGCAAGGCGAAGCTGATCCGCGACGGCGCCGACGCGCTCGTGATCTCCTCCGGCTTCATGACGATGCGGGCACTGGAGACGGCCAAGCTGCTGGAGGCCGATCGCGTGAACCTCGCGGTCCTGCATGTGCCGACGATCAAGCCGCTGGACGAGCAGACGATCCTGCAGGAGGCGCGCCGCAACGGGCGGCTGGTGATCGTGGCGGAGAACCACACCATCATCGGCGGGCTGGGCGAGGCGACCGCGGCAGCGCTGCTGCGCGCGGGCGTGACACCGAAATTCCGGCAGATAGCGCTGCCGGACGAGTTCCTGGACGCCGGTGCGCTGCCGACGCTGCACGATCGTTACGGCATCTCGGCCGCGGCAATGGCAAACAGCATCAAGAGCTGGCTGTGACCAAGTCGCTGTCTCGCAAAATGGCGATGCGATGACGATCGGCTTTGTCCATTGTCATAAGCTGACGTGTGAAACTTGGGACATTCGCAGCTCTGTATTGGTCAAGCACATCCCGTGTCTTCTCGACTGGATAGAGCTTGCAAAAAGCTCGTGCGGAACCACCCGGCTGTTGCGACATCTTTTGCTGTATTCTAGGAGGCCGGTCCAGATCCAATCAAGGCTACAGTCAAATCATTGATACCAACCAGTAATTTCTCTCATGTCCGAAATGACGTGATTGAAAAGATCCAGCAGAAGCAAAAAGTTGGCGTATCCACACAATAGCGCTTCAGGCTAGCCCAAGAAAACCGCTGATCGGCTCGATCTGATCCGGGGTCATCAGTGCCGGGAGATGGCCGATGCCGGCAAACTCGATCAGCTCCGCCCTGGGCCCACGCGAGGTCATCTCCCGGGCGGTGTCGGCCGGCAGCAGGTCGGATTCGGCGCCCCGCAAGAGCAGGGTGGGGCAGCGCACCTTGTCCCAAAGATCCCACATCGCGATGCTGCCCAGGCGCCAGGGGCGGTAGGCCTCGGCGATGCCGGGATCATGATGGCGCAAAAGGCCGCCATTGCCGTCGGCGCGCACGCTGTGCTCGGCGAGATGGCGCCAGTGGTCGTCGCTCAGCGCGCCGAACGGCGCCAGGGTCGCACGGATGTAGTGCTCAGCGGTGGCGAGGTCGGCGAAGCGCGGTGGCGGCATATTGAGGTAGACGCCGAGCCGGCGCAGGGCGGTGCCCGGGATGTATGGACCCACGTCGTTGAGCACCAGCCGGCGGATCGGCGTCAGGGGCTGGGCCGCCAGCATCATGCCGATCAATCCGCCCAACGAGTTGCCGACCCAGTCGACCTCCTCGACGTCGAGCCGAGCCAGCAGCGCGTTCATGTCGGCACCGTACTGGACCATGGTGTAGCCGGCGGCCTGCGTGAGCCAGCCGCTCTGCCCCCGGCCAACCAGATCCGGGCAGATCACGCGCCAGCCCCGACGGGCGAAGGTTCGCGCCAGGACGTCGAAGTCGCGACCCTGCCGGGTCAGCCCGTGCACGCAGACCAGGGTGCGCTCGGCCTCGGGCGGCCCCCATTCCCAGTAGGTCAGCCGATGGAACCCGCCCATGGACAGGCCGAGATAGCTGACGAGCCGCGGGGTCACTCGCCGGTCGGCCCGATCTTGCCGCGCTGGGTCGCCGATTCGAAGACATGCGGCGCCATCGCGCGTCGCTGCAACGCGTCGCCGAGCTTGAGGCGCATGAAGGCGCTCGTCGTGTAGCGCGAGGCCTTGACGTAGAAGCGCGCCTGCACGTCGCGCGCCATATCGAACCAGGCCTCGGCGATCGTGGCGCTGATGTGGCAGCCGTCATAGTCGATCACGGCCTCGACCTTGCGCCCGAGCGGCTCGACCAGCGAGCGTATCAGCTCGCGCACCGCCTCGACCTGTGCCTGGTGCCGAATCCGGTAGCCCGCATAGTCGATGAACAGCATCGAGCGGACGGGGTCGACGGTGAATCGGTCGGCCAGCGGGCGGTCGAGCAGCATGGCTTCGAGCTCCATGGGCGCCGCCCGAAACAGGCGCTCGTGCATGGGCTTGGGATCGCGCACGAGCGGCCGGAAATCCATGAGTGCCAGGATGTCCCGCTCCAGGTCGATGCCGGGCGCCACCTCGACCAGCTCGAGCCCCTCGGGAGTCAGCTGGAACACGCAGCGCTCGGTGACGTAGAGCACTCGCTGCCCGGCCGCGGCGGCAAGGCCGCCATTGAAGGTCACCTGCTCGACCGCGGCCACGAACTTGTGGCTGCGGCCCTCCTGCACGATGCGCAGCTGGCCGTCCGCCGCCGCGACGCGCAGCCCGCCGGCGGTGAACGTGCCGGCGAAGACCAGTGCCCGGGCGTTCTGGGTGATGTTGATGAAGCCGCCGGCACCGGCGAACCTGCCGCCAAACCGGCTGACGTTGACGTTGCCCGCGGCATCGGCCTGGGCCATGCCGAGGCAGGCCAGATCGAGTCCACCGCCGTCGTAGAAGTCGAACTGCTGGTTCTGGGCGATGATGGCGCTCGGGTTGATCGCCGCACCGAAGTCGAGCCCGCCCTGCGGCAGGCCGCCGATGATGCCGGGCTCGGCGGTGAGCGTCACCTGGTCGAGCAGGTTCTCTTCCTTGGCCACCGCGGCCACGGCCTCGGGCATGCCGATGCCGAGATTGACCACGCCGCCCATCGGCAGCTCCATGGCACAGCGGCGGGCGATGATCTTGCGCTCGTCCAGGGCCAAGGGCGGGATGCGGTCGAGCGGCACCCGCAGCTGGCCCGAGAAGGCCGGGCTGAAGGCGGTGGCGTAGGTCTGGGCATGGTGCTCCGGCGACGCCAGCACGACGCAGTCGACCAGCACGCCCGGCACCACCACCTGCCTGGCCGGCAAGGCGTCGGCGGCGGCCAGCCGCTCGACCTGGGCGATGACGAAGCCCTTGCTGGCCTTGGCCGCCATGGCGATCGCCAGATTGTCCAGGATCAGCGCCTCGCGCTCCATGCTGATATTGCCGTCCGGGTCGGCCGTGGTGCCGCGGATGATGGCGACGTCGACCGGGATCGCCTCGTAGAACAGCCACTCGCGGCCGTCGATTTCCATCACCCGGACCAGATCCCTGGTGCTGATCGCATTCAGCTTGCCGCCGCCCTGGCGCGGGTCGACGAAGGTGCCGATCCCGACCCGGCTGAGCAGGCCGGGACGCTTGCCGGCGATCTCGCGAAACAGCTGCGAGATGCAGCCCAATGGCAGATTCCAGGCCTCGATCAACCCGTCAGCCGCCATCTTGCCGAGCTTGGGCACCAGGGACCAGTGTCCGCCGACGGCACGCCGGATCAGCCCGTCATGCGCCAGCCGGTTGAGGCCCTGCTCCCTGCCGTCGCCGGGGGCGGCAGCGAACAGCAGGCCCAGCTCGCGCGGCTGGCCGGTGGCCAGGAAACGCTGCTCCAGGGCCACGAAGATCGCATCGGGCGTGCCGACCCCGACAAAGCCCGAGGTCGCCACCATGTCGCCCGGCCGGATGATGGCCACGGCCTCGGCCGCACTGACGATCTTATCGCGTACCGGCATGATCGGCCTACGGCATCACTACAGGGTGACGATCTGGCGGATCGCGGTGCCGTCGTGCAGGCGGTCGAAGCCAAGGTTAATCTCGTCCAGCGCCAGCGAGCCACTCATCAGCCGGTCGACCGGCAGCCGGCCGCGCTGGTAGAGCTGGATGAAGCGCGGGATGTCGCGGCTCGGTACCGCGGTGCCGATATAGCTGCCCTTGAGCGTGCGCTCCTCGGCCACGAGGTTGACCGCCGGCAGCGCCATGGTGGCGGTCGGCGGCGGCAGGCCCGCGGTCACCGTGGTGCCGCCGCGGCGGGTGATCCGGTACGCGAGCTCGAGAGCCCTGACCGAGCCCGCCAACTCGAAGGCGAACTCGACCCCGCCGCCTGTGGCACTGCGGACCTGCTCGGCGCAGTCGGGGTCCTTGGCGCTGAACGTGGTCGTGGCGCCCAGCTGGCGGGCGAAGGCCAGCTTGTCGTCGGCGAGGTCGATGGCGACGATCTCGCGCGCGCCGGCCGCGATCGCACCCAGGAGCGAGCACAGGCCGACGCCGCCCAGGCCGATCACCGCCACCGAGGCCCCGGCCTGGACCCGAGCCGTGTTGACCACCGCACCGACGCCGGTGAGCACGGCGCAGCCGAACAGGGCCGCCTCGTCGAGCGGCAGCTCCGGGTCGATCTTCACCAGCGAGTGACGCGAGACGGTGGCGTATTCGGCGAAGCCCGACACGCCCAGATGATGCTGCACGGCCGTCCCGTCGGCCC
>JBATRI010000257.1:0-13721 GCA_049292515.1 Geminicoccaceae bacterium | reverse complement strand
GCCCTGCGCTGGCTACACGCGCCCTTCGAGGTGCCGGCGGACATCCTCGCCGCCTGGCGCGCCGCCGGTGCCCGCGGCACCGACGCCCGCACCGCCTGGGAGCAGCGCCTGACCACCATCCCGGCGGCGGACCGCGAGGAGCTGACGCGCCGACTCGAGAACCGCCTGCCGACGGAGTTCTCGTCCGCCGTGCAGGGCTTCAAGCGCCGGCTGGTCGAGACCGGTGCCGCCGTGGCCTCGCGCAAGTCCTCGGAGATGGCGCTCGAGGTGCTGACCGAGGCGGTGCCCGAGCTGCTCGGCGGCTCGGCCGACCTGACCCATTCGAACCTGACGGTCACCAAGCACACACCCTCGGTGTCGGCATCGAACTTTGGCGGCCGTTACCTGCACTACGGGGTCCGTGAGCATGCCATGGGTGCCTTCATGAACGGCGTCGCCGTGCATGGCGGGTTCATCCCCTACGGCGGCACGTTCCTGGTCTTTGCCGACTACTGCCGACCGGCCATCCGCCTGTCCGCGCTGATGGGCCTGCCCGTGGTCTACGTCATGACCCACGACTCGATCGGCCTCGGCGAGGACGGTCCGACCCACCAACCGGTCGAGCATCTGGCGTCCTTGCGGGCCATCCCCAATCTGGTCGTGCTGCGGCCCGCCGATGCCGTCGAGACGGCGGAATCGTGGCAGGTGGCGCTGGAGCGCAAGGACGGCCCTACCCTGCTGGCGCTGTCGCGGCAGAATCTGGCGCCGGTGCGCACCAGCCACCTGGACGAGAACTTGGTCGCGCTCGGGGCCTATCTCGTCGCCGGCGACGGCCCCCGCGACGTCACCCTGATCGGGACCGGCGCCGAGGTCCAGCTGGCCCTGGCCGCGCGCGACCTGCTGCAGGCCGACGGCATCCGCGCCGCCGTGGTGTCGATGCCATCGATGGAGCTGTTCGAGCGGCAGGACGACGTCTACCGGGCCAGGGTACTGGGCACGGCGCCGCGGATCGCGGTCGAGGCCGCATCGAGCTGGGGCTGGACCCGCTACGTCGCCAGTGAGGCCGATTTCATCGGCATGGGCGGCTTTGGCGCCTCGGCGCCAGCCAAGGAGCTCTTCGAGCATTTCGGCATCACCCCCGAAGCGGTGGCTGCACGCGCCCGCGAGCGGGTTTCCCGTCTGCAAGCCGCTTAGAGCCAGGGAGGCATCCACGATGGCATTCATCAGCCTGCGTCAGCTGCTGGATCACGCCGCCGAGCACAGCTACGGCGTTCCAGCCTTCAACATCAACGACATGGAGCAGCTGCTCGGGATCATGGCCGCCGCCCGGCGCACCGAATCGCCGGTGATCGTGCAGGCGAGCCGGGGTGCGCGCTCCTATGCCGGCGACTTCATGCTGCGGCGGATGGTCGAGGCGACGGTGGAGATGTTCCCCGAGATCCCGGTCTGCCTGCACCAGGACCACGGCAACAGCCCGGCCACCTGCCTGTCCGCGATCCAGCACGGCTTCACCAGCGTGATGATGGACGGCTCGCTGGAGGAGGATGCCAAGACCCCGGCTTCCTACGAGTACAATGTCGGCGTCACCCGCAAGGCCGTGGAGCTTGCCCACGCCGTCGGCGTCTCGGTCGAGGGTGAGCTCGGCTGCCTGGGCTCGCTCGAGACCGGGCACGGCGAGGCCGAGGACGGCGTCGGTGCGGAGGGCGAGCTCGCCAAGGAGCAGCTGCTGACCGACCCGGACCAGGCGGCGGAGTTCGTCGCCGCCACCAAGGTCGACGCGCTGGCGGTCGCCATCGGCACCTCGCACGGCGCCTACAAGTTCAGCCGCGAGCCCACCGGCGACATCCTGGCCATGGACGTGATCGAGGCGATCCATGCCCGGCTGCCGGGCACGCATCTGGTCATGCACGGCTCGAGCTCGGTGCCGCAGGACCTGCAGGAGCTGTTCAACCGGTTTGGCGGCGAGATGCCCCAGACCTGGGGCGTGCCCGTGGCCGAGATCCAGCAGGGTATCCGCCACGGGGTGCGCAAGATCAACATCGACACCGACTGCCGGATCGCCATGACCGGGCAGTTCCGCAAGGTGGCGATGGAGAAGAAGGCCGAGTTCGACCCGCGCGCGTTCCTGAAGCCGGCCATGGCCGCCCTGGAAAAGCTGTGCGCGCAGCGGTTCGAGGAGTTCGGCACGGCCGGCCAGGCTTCGCGGATCCGCCCGATACCGCTAGCCGAGATGGCCCGACGCTACGCCTCGGGCGCGCTTGATCCGATGCTCGGCAATACCGCCAAGGCCGCTTGAGGCCCTAGACAAGTACCGTCACAGGAGGGTGCCATGAAAGTTGAGACCCGGACCGCCGCCGACCGCTACAAGGCGGGCGTGATGCAGTACAAGGAGATGGGATACTTCGACCTGGATTATGTGCCGAAGGACACGGACGTGCTGTGCGTGTTCCGGATCACGCCGCAGGACGGAGTCGATCCCGAGGAGGCGGCAGCGGCCGTCGCCGGCGAGAGCTCGACCGCGACCTGGACCGTGGTCTGGACCGACCGGCTCACCGCCTGCGACCAGTACCGCGCCAAGTGCTACCGGGTCGACCCGGTGCCGGGTGGACCCGGCCAGTGGTTCGCCTACATCGCCTACGATCTCGAGCTGTTCGAGCCGGGCTCGATCGCCAACCTCACGGCCTCGATCATCGGCAACGTGTTCGGCTTCAAGCCGCTCAAGGCGCTGCGCCTCGAGGACATGCGGCTGCCGGTGGCCTACGTGAAGACCTTCGACGGCCCAGCCACCGGCATCGTGGTCGAGCGCGAGCGGCTGGACAAGTTCGGCCGGCCGCTGCTGGGCGCCACCGTCAAGCCCAAGCTCGGGCTCTCGGGCCGCAACTATGGCCGCGTCGTCTACGAGGCGCTGAAGGGCGGCCTCGACTTTACCAAGGACGACGAGAACATCAACAGTCAGTCGTTCATGCACTGGCGCGACCGGTTCCTCTATTGCATGGAGGCGGTCAACCGGGCCCAGGCGATGACCGGCGAGGTCAAGGGCACCTACCTCAACGTCACCGCCGGCACCATGGAGCAGATGTACGAGCGCGCCGACTTTGCCAAGGAGCTGGGCTCGTCGATCGTCATGATCGACCTCGTCGTCGGCTACACGGCGATCCAGTCGATGGCGAAATGGGCGCGCAACAACGACGTCATCCTGCACCTGCACCGCGCTGGCCACGGCACCTACACGCGGCAGAAGACCCACGGCGTGTCGTTCCGGGTGATCGCCAAGTGGATGCGGCTGGCAGGCGTCGACCACATCCATGCCGGCACGGTCGTGGGCAAGCTCGAAGGCGACCCGCACACCACCAAGGGCTACTACGACATCTGCCGCGAGAACCAGAACCCCATGGCGCTACAGAACGGCCTGTTCTTCGACCAGGACTGGGCGGGCATGCGCAAGGTGATGCCGGTGGCCTCGGGCGGCATCCATGCCGGCCAGATGCACCAGCTGCTGACGCTTTTGGGCGAGGACTGCGTGCTGCAGTTCGGCGGTGGCACCATCGGCCATCCGCAGGGCATCGCCGCCGGCGCCCAGGCCAACCGGGTGGCGCTGGAGGCCATGGTCTTCGCCCGCAACGAGGGCAAGGACATCATGGCCGAGGGCACGCAGATCCTGGAGAAGGCCGGCCGCACCTGCCAGCCGCTGGCCCAGGCCCTGACGCTGTGGAAGGACGTGACGTTCGACTACGCCTCGACCGATACGCCCGATTTCGTCCCCACCCCGACCGCAGCCTGAAGACGGAGACCGTCACATGCGTCTGACCCAGGGAACATTCTCCTTCCTGCCCGATCTCACCGACGAGCAGATCAGGAAGCAGGTCGCCTACTGCCAGAACAATGGCTGGGCGGTGAACATCGAGTACACCGACGACCCGCACCCTCGTAATACCTACTGGGAGATGTGGGGCCTGCCGATGTTCGATCTCAAGGACCCGGCCGGGGTGCTGCACGAGCTGAACGAGTGCCGCAAGGTGTTCGGCAACTCCTACATCCGGATCTCGGCCTTCGATGCCAGCAAGGGCTGGGAATCGCTGCGGCTGAGCTTCATCGCCCACCGCCCGGCCGAGGAGCCGGGCTTCCACCTCGAGCGCAGCGAGGCCGACGGCCGCCGCGTCCGCTACACCACGCACGCCTACGCCACCGCCAAGCCGATGGGTGAGCGCTACTAGTTCCTCCCTGATCGCCTGGCCCCGCCCGGCTCCGGCCCGGCGGGGCGCCTTTTTCGGTCACGGATGCAGGAGAGAGACGATGCCAATCGCCGAGGACGAGCGCGCCACCACCGTCGATCTCGGCCGCGCCTTCGACGAATCCGGGATCGGGGAGATCCTGGAGCAACTTGATACCCAGCTCATCGGCCTGGCGCCGGTGAAGGCCAGGATCCGCGAGATCGCGGCCCTGCTGCTGGTGGACAAGCTCAGGAAGGATCTGGGCCTGACCAGCCAGGTGCCGACGCTGCACATGTCCTTCACCGGCAACCCCGGCACCGGCAAGACCACGGTCGCGATGCGGATGGCCGACATCCTGCACCGGCTGGGCTATATTCGCTCCAACCATCTGGTCTCGGTCACCCGCGACGATCTGGTCGGCCAGTATATCGGCCACACCGCGCCCAAGACCAAGGAGATCCTGAAGAAGGCGATGGGCGGCGTGCTGTTCATCGACGAGGCATATTATCTCTATCGCCAGGAAAACGAGCGCGATTACGGGCAGGAGGCCATCGAGATCCTGCTGCAGATAATGGAGAGCCGGCGCGATGACCTGGTGGTGATCCTGGCCGGTTACGGCGATCGGATGGACAAGTTCTTCGGCTCCAATCCGGGCTTCCGCTCACGCATCGCGCACCACATCGATTTCCCCGACTATGCGCCGGAAGAGCTGATGGCGATCGCCGAGCTGATGCTGGAGGAGCAGAGCTACCGCCTCAGCCCCGAAGCGCGCGACGCGTTCAGGAACTACATCGAGGCCCGGATGACCCAGCCGCACTTCGCCAACGCCCGCTCGATCCGCAACGCGCTGGACCGTGCCCGGCTGCGCCAGGCGGTGCGCCTGTTCGAGGGGCGCCACCAGCTCTTGACGGCCGCCGATCTGACGACCATCGAGGCGCCCGAGGTCCTGGCCAGCCGCGTGTTCGCCGGCGGTGCCGCCAGACTTGCCGCGGAGCAGAGATGATGACCGAGCCCGTCCTGATCGCGCCCTCGATCCTGGCCTCCGATTTCGCCCGGCTGGGCCACGAGGTCCGCGCCGTCGACGAGGCCGGTGCGGACTGGATCCATCTGGATGTGATGGACGGCCATTTCGTGCCCAACATCACCTTCGGCCCGGACATCGTCCGCGCCATCCGGCCCTACAGCACGAAGTGCTTCGACACGCACCTGATGATCGCCCCGGTCGACCCGTTCATCGAGGCCTTCGCCAAGGCCGGGGCCGACCGGATCGTGGTGCACGCCGAGGCCGGGCCGCATCTCGACCGCACGCTGCAGGCGATCCAGGCTCAGGGCAAGCTTGCCGGGGTCTCGCTCAACCCGGGCACGCCCGAGAGCGTCGTCGAGTACGTGCTCGACCGGATCGACCTGATCCTGGTGATGACCGTCAACCCGGGCTTCGGCGGTCAGAAGTTCATCCCGGCCGCCCTGGAGAAGATCCGTCGGCTGCGGGCCATGACTGCGGGCCGCGACATCCGCATCCAGGTCGACGGCGGCATCACCAAGGAGACGGCGCCTCTCGCGATCGAGGCCGGGGCCTCGGTACTGGTCGCGGGCTCGGCCGTGTTCGGCCAGGGCGACTACGCCAAGGCGATCACGGCGCTGCGGCCGTCCTTGCGGGTTTGAGCCGCGGCCGGCGGCTGGATGCGCGGGGATGTGATCGCAGCCGGCGACATTGCGCCTGAACGGCTTTCCTAAAGCCGGCTATCTCCGGTCGTGGGCCGGCCCGCACGCCGATGCCTCGTGATCGATCATGGCGAGGCAAGGGCTATGCCGTTCCGTGCCGCTGTCGGCTTCGCGACCGGCGGCCGACCCTTCGACGGCCGACGCTGGCCGATGCTGGCCATCCTTTGCACGGCGATCGTGCTGTCGATGACGACCTGGTTCTCGGCCACGGCCGTGGTTCCGGAGCTCACGGCACTGTTTCAGCTGTCGAGCTTGGCCGTCTCCCTGCTGACGATCGCGGTGCAGGTCGGGTTCGTGCTCGGCGCCGTGGGCTCGAGCCTCGTCAACCTGCCGGATCTCGCCCCACTGCACGTGTTGATGTCGGTGGCAGCGGCGGGGGCCGCCGTCGCCAACGCCACCATCCTGATCGCACCCGACGCATCGGCGGTGATCCTGGCCCGGCTGGTCACCGGCGTTTGCCTCGCCGGTGTCTATCCACCGGCGATGAAGCTGGTCGCAACCTGGTTCAGGACCAATCGCGGCTTGGCGCTGGGTGCCGTGATCGCCGCAATCACACTCGGCTCGGCACTGCCGCATCTGATCAGAGCCAGCGGCGGCGTCGGCTGGGCCACGGTCGTCGGCACCGCCTCGGCGGCGACATTGCTCGGCGCCGCGCTGATTGGCGGCGTGGTCAGGGAGGGGCCGTTCCCCTTCCAGCGTGCCGTGTTCGACCCGCGCCAGATCGGCCAGGCCTTGCGCAACCGCGCGGTGCTGCTCTCGAGCCTCGGCTATTTCGGCCACATGTGGGAGCTCTACGCGATGTGGGGCTGGTTCCTGGCCTACGCGCGGGATGCGCTGACCACGCAGAGCCTGGCCTCGGGCACGACGGCCTCGCTCCTGACCTTCGCCGTGATCGCGATCGGTTCGGTCGGGTGCGTCCTGGCCGGCCTGCTGTCCGACCGCTGGGGCCGCACGGCGACGGCGATGGCCATGCTGGCCAGCTCGGGCCTCTGCGCCCTCCTGATCGGGTTCAGTTTCGACGGGCCGTTGTGGCTGTTCATCGCGATAACTCTCGTGTGGGGCATGACCGTGGTCGGCGACTCCGCCCAATTCTCGGCGATCGTCACCGAGGCCGGCGACCCGCGCTATGTCGGAACGGCGCTCACGCTGCAGATGGGCCTCGGCTTCATGCTCACCGTGGTCACCATCTGGCTGCTGCCGGCCATTGTCGACAGCCATGGCGGCTGGCGGTGGGTCTTCCTCGTGCTCGTTCCAGGCCCCGTCCTCGGCGTAGCGGCGATGGCGACGCTGCGCCGCCTGCCGGAGGCCAGACGGCTTGCCGGCGGGCGGCGATGAAGGCATCTTGAACTGTCGCCCAATACGGGCGATGGTTAGCGATGGTGGGCAATTAGACCCGCGCCCCGAGGTGGCACGAGACCGCTGATGACATTATCCGAGACGGCTTGGCAGGACCTGCCCCTGGTTGATCTTATATTGCTGGCCGAGCTCGCCGCGGACATTGAGCGGCGGACCCTCGCAGGCTATTTACGGCGGGCCATCTCCGATGCGGAACGCGCGGCAAACCTGATCGAGGCCGTCTCCGGCACGCCACAGGAGGTGCGGCAAGCGGCGCACAAGCTGCGCGGCAGTTCTGCGACGCTGGCCCTGGCACGGCTGGCCGGCCTCGCTGACGCCATCGAACAGTGTGCCAGCCGGGGTGCCGACACGGCCGAACGAATTGCAGCTCTGCGTCCGCTCATCGCGGCGACGAGCAGCCGGATCGAGGAGCTCGCCCGCGGGATCTAGCGCGGTCGGCAGCCAGAGGTTACATCGTCCGTGTGTGTACTTTGACCGCGAACACGTAGCCGGCGCCGCGGACCGTCTTGATCAATGACGGGTTGGCCGGGTCGGTTTCGATCTTGCGCCGCAGCCGGCCCACCTGCTGGTCGACGCTACGATCGAAGGCGGCCCAGTCGCGACCCTTGGTCAGATCCATCAGCTGGTCGCGGTCGAGCACCCGGCCAGGATGGGCGGCGAACGCAACCAGAAGATCGAACTCCATCGTCGTCAGCGACACCTCGCTGCCGTCTGAGGTCAACAGACGCCGCGTCCCGCCATGCAGCTCCCAGTTCTCGAAGCTGTACACGGTCTCGGTCGGGCCAGCGCCATTGGTGCGGACGGCGGGACTCCGGCGGCGCAGCACGGCCCGTACCCGCGCCAGCACCTCCCGCGGATGGACCGGCTTGCACAGATAGTCGTCGGCGCCGAGCTCGAGCCCCGTCACGCGATCGATCACATCGTTCAGCGCCGACAAGATGATGATGCCAACGTCCGAGCGCTCGCGAATTTCCCGTGCCAATGCAAGACCATCCTCGCCGGGAAGCACCAGGTCGAGCAGGATCAGATCAACCTGCGTGCCACGCGACAGGATTTCGCGCATCATCGTGCCGCTCGCAGCCTCGGTGACGACGACGCCCTGGCCATGCAGAAATTCGCGCAATATGCTGCGAATCAGCTCGTCATCATCGACGATCAGAACGTGTATCGGTTGACCGCCAACTTCACCTTTCAACTGATGCTATCCAAAAACTCGCCACTGGAGATAATTTGATACCTCCAAATCCTACTGTCGGTTTCTCCTGAAGACAAGATTTTCGTGACCGTTTGTCATCGTTTGTCACAGAATGATCAACTTGGAGGGGGCACCGGCATGATCATGGAAGGCGAACAGCTTAAGAGGGTTGCACGCCGTGATTGGCAAGAGTCCGGCGAGCCCCAATCGGAGATGGCGATGGTCGCAACAAAAAGAGTCACTGCGGAGGCACCCCGGCCTCGGGCACAGGATCTCGACCGACACATCGGCGAGCGTATGCGGCAACGGCGCATCATGCTGGGCCTCACCCAGCAGCAGATGGCCGACCTGATCGGCGTTACCTATCAGCAAGCGCACAAATACGAAAAGGGCATCAATCGCATCGCCAGCGGCCGTCTGTACCGGATCGCCCAGGCGCTGGGAGTCGATGTCGGCTACTTCTACGAGAACATCGAGGAAGTCGGGGTGGTCGAGCACAAGTCGACGCCGCAGCAGCGTCTGCTGCTGGAGCTGGCGAGAAATTTCGTCGTGCTGACGAACCGCAAGCACCAGGAAGCCATCTGCAACCTGGCTCGTGCCCTGGCGTCCACATCGGGCGTCGACGTGGACTTCGCCAACTCGACCCACATAGAAGCGGCAAACGCCGCCTGAGACCATGGCTCAGCGCGGGGCTCAGGCCGGGCCATGGGGCCCGGCCTGCCCCACCGTGAGCACTCCCCGCACTCGCGTCAGGCGGTCCATAAGTAATAACAACCCGACCGCCGCTTCATCGTTTATCGAGTGCAGCGTACATGGGTGGCAGGCCTCGCCCATTGAGCCAAAGCGCAGTCAGATCAGACTTGGCGACAGGTCGTGGTGAAGGTTCCACCATCGAGCGCCGACCTGATTTTCATGGTACGCTTCAGGCTCCGCTCCACCAGCCAGCATGTGCCCTTTGAAACGTATCCGCGCCGTCGGGCCGACCACGCCGCGTTGGCCGGCTGCCCTGCCGGCCATGTGCGGGCGGCTGCTCAGCGCTGCTAGAACAGGCTGCGATACTGCGCGCTCGCCTTCGGCACCCTGGTTGCCGAGAAGAGCTGGTGTTCGCGGCCGTTGAGATAGCCTTCGTGCGCAAGGGCGCCGCCGGCGTCACGGAAGAAAGCATACATGTTCTGGATGTAAGACGGGTTGTCGCCCTGCCGGCCGACGCCCCATTCCGCCATCTCCAGCTGCTTGCCCTTGCTTTTGGCGAAGGCGAGCCAGGCGCGCAGACCCCAGGGGCTGCCGTTGGAGGTCTCGTTGCCAAAACGGGCTTGGCCGTCATCGTAGTGGCTGACACCGATATTGGTGATCGGCGCCCCAGCCGGCCACAGGCTGTTGACGTTGACCCTGCCCTTCTTGGCCATGTGCCAAGCGATACGCAGGCCGGGGCCGCCCGACTTGATCGCCTTCGCGGCGTTGGTGAAGCAGGCCTTCCACTGCTCGGCCGAGCGACCGACGGCGGTCCACGGGTAAGAGGAGTTGTTGGCCTCCCAACCCAGGCGGACCTCGGCGTTGCCGGCGCCGTTGGCGGCAAGCCTGCTGCCGATGGAGCGATGGTTGGCGGCATATTTGTTGGCGGCACAGTCGGCAAGATTGCCGCCGCTCTTGGGGAACAGGCCGACACCGATGCTGATGTTGGAGGACATGGAGCGAAGCGTGCGCGGGTTGGTCCCGCTCATGTAGCTCAACATGTTGCTCCAGTTGTTCCAGGGTGCCCAGCCAACCGCGAGTCCAAGCGGCGCGCCGCGCCAGCTTGCAAAGCTACCAGCACCGTGACCGCTGGCTCCAGACTTCCAAGCGGGGCCTGCCGAGGCCGTATGACCGCTCAAGCCGAGCACGATCGCAGCTGCTAAAATCTTACGTATCATAGGTTCGCCTTTAGGTAACATGAGGGCCTGTTTGTGACCTACCTGTGTATATCGACGGCGTTCGCCAAAATTCCTTCCATCGAATTGTGCATCATGCCCCCGCAGCCCGACGCAGCAAGGTCCAGGTGTTCATGACAAGACTATATCAACCTATGGGTGTCTAGCATTTGGAGGCGGATTCGCCTCCAATACAGGCGCATGCGGCCGCAATACCTAATCGGGCGCACGGACTATTCGACGGGCGCGCCTGCGACGGCCGCATCACTGTCAATACTGATTACAGCGATGTTGTCGCAGCCCCGAGCGCGCTCGCGCGCACCGCGTGCAGTGGCGTGGCGGGCCGAGGCTGGAGACTGTTAGCGGGCGATAGACGACGGGGAAAACACCCGCGTCCGATGCCCTGGCGCGCCGTGCAAGCGCGTCTTGGAGTCGGGCTCGGCTTGGCCGCTCAGCCTGTCACGGCCGAGCTTCAGCAGCGGATGGGTCGGCGGCGGTGGCGACAGGCCGACGAACTGGCTTGGTTCAGACCTGCACCAGCTTGCGATACAGGTGCCAAGTGGCGTGGCCGAGCACCGGCATCACGACGATCAGGCCCAGCAGCACGGGCAGCGAGCCGATGACCAGTCCGCCCGCCACGATCAGCCCCCAGACGGCCATTGGCCCCGGGTTCATCCGCACGGCACGGACCGAGGTCGAGACGGCGGCCACGAGGCCGGGATCCCGGTCGAGCAGCATCGGGAACGACACCACGCTGATGGTCAGGACCAGCACGGCGAAGAGGAAGCCGACGCCGACGCCCAGCACGATCATGGCCCAGCCGGGAGCGGTGGTGAGCACGTCCTCGAGAAAGGTGCCGACCGAGGCGGGCGCCAGCGGCCCGAGCGTGGCCATATAGATCGTGTGCGCCACACCCAGCCAGAGCAGGAAGATCGCCAGCAGCGCCAAGCCCAGCACGAAAATGGCGCCGAATGCCGGCGCCCGCACGACGCCCAGCGCGTCCATCCAGCTTGTGGCGCCCCCCTGCTCACGTCGCCGGCTGATCTCGTAGAGACCGACCGCCGCCACCGGACCCAACAGCGCGAAGCCGGCGGCCAGGGGAAACACGAGCGGCAGGATGTCGTATTGGAGCGCGAACCAGGCCAGGACCAGGCCCGCCAGCGGGTAGATGAGGCAGATGAAGACCACATCGCTGCGGTAGGCCGCAAAGTCCGCGAACCCCTGCGCCAGGACCTCCTTCAGGTCGGCTACCGTAATCCGCCGTACCGCCGGCAACGGGCGGGCGTGAGCGGTATCGGGGCCGCCCACCGAGTGACCCGCCCGTTCCACGGCGCGGCCCGCAGCTCTGAGCTGATCGACGCTCCACTCGGCGGGATTGCGGATATGGTCGCTGCTGATCATGCTGGTTCCTCCCAGTTCGGTGGAACGTCGAACCCGGTCCTTGCCGATGTGGGTTGGCCCGCGTCCGCGGCTCCGTGTGCCTTATACTCCGAGTTGGACGGCTCCCCTGCTTCAGGGCGGCCGGATATCGGGCGCCGCCGCGCACCTGATCGGCTCGATCAACCTCCCGGCCGCTGCTACGGCTATAGATCGGATTATTCTGCGCGCGGTCTCCCGCGGACGCAAGACGCCTACCGCGCGACCCTCAGCGCAGGCGGAACACGTCCACGGTCTCGTCGCGGCCGCGCAGTTGCCGGGCACCCAGCGGCAGGACCTCGCACAGGCCGTCGGCATGGACCGCCGTCTCGCCGCTGGCGATGATCACGATCGGGTCAGCCGGGGCGATCTCCTTGCCCAGCTGCTCGAGGCGCTGGGTGACGTTCACCGTGTCGCCGACCAGCGTGTAGTTCAGCCGGTCGCGGCTGCCGATATTGCCCACCAGGGCCGGGCCGGTGTGGATGCCGATCCGCAGCCGCAGCGGCGGGAAGCCTTCGATCACCTGCAGCCGGTCGCGGATCAGCAGCGCCGCGCGCACGGCGCGCAGGGCGTGGTCGGGTTGCGGCAACGGTGCGCCCCAGAACGCCATCATCCCGTCGCCCAGGAACTTGTCGACCGTGCCGTCGGTCTCGGCGACGCAGCTGGCCAGGAGCTCGAAATGCTGGTTCAGCAGCGTCGCCGCCGACGCGGCGTCGAGCTGCTCGGCCAACCGGGAGAAGCCCACGATGTCGGTGAACAGCACCGTCACCTCGAGCTGGCGCGAGGCCACGGCGTCAGGCGACGGGTTGTCCATGAGCTGGCGGACGAGGCGCCGCGGCACGTAGGTCTCGAACCAGCCGAGCCCGTTGCGCATCGCGTTGAAGGCCCGGGCGGCGTGATCCAGCTCGGCAATATGGCTGCGTGGCAGCGGGGTCATGTCGGCCAGGTCCAGCTTCTGGATCCGGCGCGCGGCCTCGGCCAGATGCTCGACGGGCCGCGCCATCCGCCGGCCGAGCCAGAACGTGGCGGCGACCGCGACCACGAGGCAGCCCCCGCTCAGCAGCAAGGCCAGCCACAGTCGCCTGATCTCGGCGCCGGCGATGCTGGCCGGCAGGTAGGTGCCGACGATCCAGGGCTGGCTGCCGAAGCCGGCGACCTCGCGGTAGAAGATCACCCAGCTCTGCCCGGCCGCCTCCACCTCGCGCACCACACCGCGCAGGGACGTGCCGAGGCTGATCGGCGACAGCTCGCTCTCGGCCCACATCGCCGCCAGCACCGGGTTGCCGGTCTCGGCCAGCAGCGGCAGCGGGTGATCCGGCCCGACCACGCTGGTGTCCAGCCCGGGCACCGCCACCGCGAAATTGTGGCCCTGGAGCACGAACACCGGCTGACCGACGGCGGCGGACACCTGGTCGACATGGCGGACCATCGTGCCCAGCGTGACGGCCTCGTACAGCATGCCCAGCAGCTTGCCGTCGCGATAGACGGGATAGTGGGCGTTGATCACTGTCTGCCGCAGCTCCTCGCTCCACGCAGGCGCGCCCCAGATGACGCCGGCGGTCTCGACGGCCTGCTCCATGGCACTGCGCACGTTCTCGAGCTGCGCCCAGCTCTCCGGTGGCCGCGCCCCCTCGTCGCGCAGATAGCGGTACGCCTCGAGGTTCGGCGCCACGAAGACGATGCCCGCCACCTGCGGCGAGGTCGCGAGGATGCCGCGCAGCGTGCGCTGGCGCCGGCCCAGATGCTGCGGGTCCAGATCGCCGTCGGCGATCTCGGCCGCCACGGCCTTGAGCTGCTCCTCGACCGGCGTGAGCAGGGTCTCGACGCGCTGGTCCAGCGTGTCGAGCAGCAGGTTGGTCCGGTCGGTCAGCAGCTGGCGGGTGTTGGCGGTGCCGGCGTAGAAGGCCAGAGCGAGCACGCCGCCCAGGGCCACCA
>JBATRI010000256.1:0-52679 GCA_049292515.1 Geminicoccaceae bacterium | reverse complement strand
GGGGCGGGCGCAGGCGTTGCTGCCGCCGGGCTCGCGAATGGCCGCGCCGGTGTGCGCGTCTTCTTGACCTCGACTGCCACGGCCTTGCTGCGGCCATGACTGAAGCTCTGTCGGACCACGCCGGTCTCGACCGTCTTTTTCAGCTCGAGCCGACTGCCTCCCGGCGCGCGGGAGAGGCCGATACGAGCCGTCCGATCCTGGCCCTTATCGTCGCTCATGGGCGGACTGTGCCTTCATTGTCTACGTTGTTGACTGCGGCATGCCCGGTAGGCATGGCGAATTCTCGAAAGCCGTGCAAACGGCTCAACTCAATGCGTAGCTGGCGGGCCAATCCACCCTCGGCCAAGCCGACATGGACGATCTCGTCTCTACCCACGGCACCGCCAAGCTCGCGACGATCAAAAGGATCAAGCACCGGCACCTCACGAGCCAGTGCCTCGATACGTCGACGGCCATCGGCGGCCCCGTCGCTGGCGGTCAGGACCATCCCGCACCGCCCATGACGCAGCGCTTCGGCAACCTGATCGAAACCAGCCACCAGCTCACCGGCCCGGCGTGCAAGGCCCACTAGGTCCAGGCAGCGCCGTAGGAGCATGGCTTCGACCTGCTCGACCAGATCTGGGGCGGCGCCAACCGCGGTTCGCGCCGCTCGCGCAAACTGCTTGCGCGCCACGGCTTGTGCCAATGCACCACGGTCGGCACTGACCCACATGCCACGGCCGGGCAGCCGCGCCGTCAGATCGGGCACCAGCGTGTTGCCGGGTCCAACCACGAAGCGGATCATACCTGCCGTCGAACCGGATGTGCGGGACGCGACACAGCGCCGCGACGATGCGCGTGCGACAGCGACCTCCTCGATCAACACTTCCGAGCCCTCGCCTGTAGCCATGCCGTTACCGTGAATGCGCCGCTCCTTCCGCATCGACCTGCTGACCGTCATCCCCGGCATCGGCTTCCACCGGCGCTTCGATCCAGCCCAGCCGAACCCTTGCGTCCATGATGATCGCACCAGCGTCATCGACACTGACGCCCGCATCGGGGACCAACTCGACGAACTCGTCGCCGGCCAGGTCCGCCAGGTCCTCGAGTGTCTTCACGCCCTTGCGACCGAGTTCGACGATGGTCGCCAGCGACAACCCATCATAACCCAAAAGGTCCTCGCCGATCCCGATCTCCGTCGCCTCGGCGCGCAGATTCTGCTCAACTTCCTCGAGATACGCCGCCGCCCGCTCTTTGAGGGCCTCCGCGATCTCCTCGTCGAAGCCTGCGATGCCAGCCAATTCCTCGGTCTCGGTGTAGGCAACGTCCGGGACCGTGGTGAAACCCTCGGTGACCAGCAGCTGGGCGATGACTTCCTCGACGTTGAGGCTGTCCATGAACATTTGGGTCAGCTCGCGGAACTCACGCTGCCGCCGCTCACGATCCTCGCTGTCCGAGACGATGTCGATGTCCCAGCCGGTCAGCTGCGAGGCCAAGCGGACATTCTGCCCACGTCGGCCAATCGCGATGTGCTGTTGCTGGTCCGGAACGATGACCTCGATCCGCTTCGCATCGGGGTCAAGCACGACCTTGCTGACCTCAGCTGGCGCCAACGCGTTGACGACAAAGGTGGCTGGATCGGGCGACCAGGGAATGATGTCGACCTTTTCCCCACCGAGTTCCTGCACCACGGCCTGCACACGACTACCCCGCATGCCGACGCACGCACCCACCGGATCGATGCTGTGGTCCTTGGAGATCACCGCGATCTTGGCACGGCTGCCCGGGTCACGGGCGCAGGCCTTGATGTCGATGACGCCATCGTAGATCTCGGGAACTTCCTGCTCGAACAGCTTCTCCATGAAGCCGGGATGCGTCCGCGACAGGAAAATCTGGGGTCCGCGGAGTTCGTGCCGGACGTCGTAAAGAAACGCACGGATACGGTCCTTGGGGCGGAACAGCTCACGGGGAATGAGATCATCACGGCGCACGATCGCTTCCGCGCGACCCATATCGACGAGGACGTTGCCGTGCTCGACTCGCTTGACCTCGCCGACCACGACCTCGCCGATGCGGTCCTTGAATTCGTTGTACTGGCGTTCGCGCTCCGCCTCGCGGACACGCTGAACGATCACCTGCTTGGCGCTCTGAGCGGCGATCCGGCCGAGATCGATGGGCGGCAGCGGATCCAGGATGTGATCGCCGATCTGGGCCGCCGGATTGCGCATCTGCGCATCCTCGACCCCGATCTGCCGGGTATAGTCGTCGACCGGGTCCGCCACCTCGAGCTCACGGTAAAGCCGGATGTCGCCGCTGCGGCGGTCGATCTCCGCGACGATCTCGTGCTCCATGCCGTACTTGCGACGCGCCGCGGTCTGGACGGCCTGCTCCATGGCCTCCAGCACCTCGTCCGCGGAGATACCCTTCTCCTGCGCCACCGTCTCGGCCACGCGCAGCAGTTCGGCGCGTCCCAGGCTCGAGCTCATGTCCATCGTGCGACGTTCCTTGCCTTCGACCTCAGCCCCGATCGGCGGCGACGCTGTTCAACAATGCATCCGAGAGCGTCAGCTTTGCCTTCCTGACCGAAGCGAACGGGATGCTGACCAAGCCCGTAGGCTGCTCGACCACCACCGCGTCGTCCTCCACGCCACGCAAGATCCCACGAAAGCGCCGCTGCCCTCCAACCGGCTCTTCGCTCTCGAGCTTGACCTCGAAACCGGCGAATCGGGAGAAGTCCTCGCGTTTTGCCAGGGGGCGGTCAATTCCGGGCGAACTCACCTCCAACGCGTAGGCACCCGAGATAGGGTCGGCTACGTCGAGCACGGCCGAGATCGCATGGCTGATCTCGGCACAGTCGTCGACGGTCATGCGATGTGTGCGATCGATAGGCTCGGCCATGACTTGAAGAGTCCGCCGCGTGCCACCGATCATCCGCACCTGCACCAGCTCGAAGCCCAAATCGCGGAGAGTCGGCTCGATCAGTTCAGCTACCTCGTTAAAGGGCGTCGTCCCTGCGCTGACGGCAACACGAAAAGAGCGGGCGCTTGCCCACTCTCCACTAGCGCTGCCGAGAGAGGATGTGACGGCTATATGGCCTCTTCCAACCGGAAGCGCAAGCCGTTTTGCACGCCGTGGCTGCGCTCGGCGCGCCTAGACCCGGGCGAAACGGAGGTAGGTTGGCCGCCGGCCCGCCGCCACCGCCTTGTTCTCGTAGCGTGTGCCGGGCCAGCCGTCGGGCGGCTCCCGCCAGTCGGCCGCACGCTCGGCCAGCCAGGCGAAGCCGGGCTGGGCCAGCATGATGGCCAGCATCCATCGGGCATAGTCCGGAACATCCGTGGCGAGCAGCAACTCACCGCCTGACTGCACGACCCGCGCCAGGTCCGCCGCCGTATCGGCGTTGACGATCCGCCGCTTGTGATGGCGAACCTTCGGCCACGGGTCGGGGTACAGTACAAATGCTCGCTCGACGCTCGCCGTCGGCAGGGCCTTGAGCAACAGCCGTGCATCGTCGCGCAGCACACGCACATTGAGAAGCGCGTGATCATCGACTGCCCGGAGCAGCTTGGCCACGCCGTTGATGAAAGGCTCGACGCCCAGAAAGCCTACTTGCGGATGCTCCGCCGCCCGTGCCGCCAGATGCTCGCCGCCGCCGAACCCGATCTCGAGCCATATTGCGCTCGGCACCGGCTCGAACATTGCCCGAGGATCGAGCCCCGGCGTCACCTGGACCTCCAGCTCGGGCAACCGCTCCTGCAACAGGAGGCGGGATCCCGGCCGCAGTTTCGGTCCCTGGCGCCGCCCATAGAGGACCCGCGGCGGCGCCTCGGTGTTCATGCGGTTAGTTGAAGGCGCGTCGCAGCTCGTCGGCGAGATCGCTACGCTCCCAGGAGAAGCCACCATCCTCTTGGCTGTTGCGGCCAAAATGTCCGTAAGCCGACGTGCGTGCATAGATCGGCCGGTTGAGTGACAGATGCTCGCGAATGCCACGTGGGCTGAGATCCATGACCTCGTTCAGGACGCGGCCGAGACGCTGTTCGTCGACTTCACCGGTACCATAAGTATCGACGTAGATCGACAGCGGCTTGGAAACGCCGATGGCATAGGACAGCTGGATCACGCACCGTCGTGCGAGGCCCGCGGCAACCACGTTCTTGGCCAGATAGCGGGCGGCGTACGCCGCTGAACGATCGACCTTGGTCGGATCCTTGCCGGAGAAAGCTCCGCCGCCATGCGGTGCGGCGCCACCGTACGTATCGACGATGATCTTGCGGCCGGTCAGGCCGGCGTCACCGTCCGGCCCCCCGATCACGAACTTGCCGGTCGGGTTGACGTAGAATTCGGCCTCGGGACACATCCACCCCTCGGGCAGAATGTCCGCCACGTAGGGCCGCACCAGTTCCTTGATATCGGCCGGCGAGTAGCCTTCCACATGCTGCGTCGAGAGCACCACCGAGGTGGCACCGACCGGGCGACCATCGACGTAGCGCAGCGTGAACTGACTCTTCGCATCCGGCCCCAGCTGGGAGAGCACGCCGGAGTGGCGATCGGCCGCAAGCCGCCGCAGCAACTCATGCGCGTACTGGATCGGTGCCGGCATCAGCGCCGGGGTCTCGTCGGTCGCATAGCCGAACATAATGCCCTGGTCACCGGCACCCTCGTCCTTCTCGGCACCGGCATCGACACCCATGGCGATGTCCGCCGACTGCTCGTGCAGCAGGACGTCGACCTTGGCGCTGTGCCAGTGGAAGCCCTCCTGCTCATAGCCGATGGCCTTGATCGCCATCCGCGCGGTATGGGCGATCAGATCCGTCGTGATCCGACTGTCCGGCCCAGGCCGGACCTCGCCAGCGATCACGACACGGTTGGTCGTCGCCAGTGTCTCGCACGCGACGCGGGCAAATGGATACTCACCAAGAAACAGATCGACCACCTCGTCCGAGATTCGGTCGCAAACCTTGTCGGGGTGACCCTCTGAGACGGACTCGCTGGTGAACAGATACTCATTGGCGGCCATAGACCGAGGCGCTCCTCAAACGTGCGGGTGTCGTGGATCGGCAAAGGGCAGCACTATAGCACACGCAGAAAATGACCGTCCTTCGCGGATGACGCACTGCAATAAGACCTACAGGAAGCTCGAGGTCAAGCCTCCGCACTGCCGCCAGCATCCTTATGGTAGATCAAGTCCGCCAATGCTCGCGCCAAGAGGAGCAACTGACGTCGAACGTGGGGATCCTCGATTCGGCTGAACGCCCGCACCAACTCCAATGTCTCACGACCATCCACCTCGACAGGCAAAGCCGGTGATTCTGGTTCGAAGGTGGCATCATTCTCGCTCAAGCCGCGCATATCTGATGGGCTGTCGAAAAAGTAACTAACCGGAACAGCTAGAACGCGACACAGGTCCTGCAGGCGGCTCGAGCCCATGCGATTGGTGCCACGCTCGTATTTCTGCACCTGTTGGTAGGTCACCCCGAGCATGCCGCCCAGTTGCTCTTGGCTCATACCCAGCAACATGCGGCGTTCCCGCAACAGCTGCCCGACGCGAACGTCGGTGGGGTGAGGAGTGTCGCGCATCGATCGCGGCTGCCCTTTCTGCACACGCTGGCGGGTCAGGCCGCCTGCTCTTTCGGCAATCGGCCGCCCCGCCATTCAACCAGGACGCTAAGAGTGCCAACAGCAAGAAGCAAGACCACGAGGAGGCCCGGATCGAAGCGGCGAGCGAACGAGGCTTGCGGCAACGGTGCCGGCAACTGTCCGTCGAGCACGCCCGACTCGCCGAGGCCTAGGCGGGCGGTAATTCGGCCATAGGGGTCCGTGATCACCGAAATGCCCGTGTTGGCGGCGCGGACCAGTGGCAGCCCTTCCTCGACAGCCCGCATGCGCGCCATGGCCAGATGTTGGTACGGACCCGAACTGCGACCGAACCAGGCGTCATTGGTGATGTTCACCAACCATGCCGGTCGCTCGCCGGCACCCGTGGCTGCGTCGGGGAACGCTGCCTCGAAGCAGATCATCGGGCTTGCTGACGGCAGGTTGGGGAGGCGCAACGCGACTCGGCCCGGACCCGGTTTGAAATCGAGTGCACCCTGGGTGAGCTTCCGCAGCCCAATATGCCGCAGCACGGGGCGGAATGGCAGGAACTCGCCGAAGGGAACCAGATTGACCTTGTCGTAGCGACTGAGCACGGCACCCGCATGATTGAGGACGAAGAGGCTATTGTGAGCGACTGGCGGTTTTGCGTCGTAGTCGTAACGATCTCCGCCGACGATCAGCACACCGTTCTCGGGCGTGACGGTCGCCAGATACTCACGTACCTCAGGCTGGACCTCGACGTCGTAGGGCACGGCGCTTTCTGGCCAGATGACGATCTGGGCCAATGGTTGCCGAGGCCGTTGCGACAGCTCCAGATGGCGGCGAAACCACTGGATGCGCTTCTCCGGATCCCATTTGTGATGCTGGGCGATGCCAGCCTGCACGATCCGTAGTTCGACGCCGGTAGCGGGCAGCGGCGGAGCGGTCCACAGGCGCAATGCGCCAGCGCCCCATACCACGAGGGCAAACAGTACCGGCACGCCGATCGCCCACCGACGATCCATACCCGGTGCGAGGAATAGTGGTGCCGCCAGTGAGGCAGCCGCAACGGTCAGCAGGCTCAGCCCATAGGTACCGGCAAAGCCCACCACCTGCAGGGTGGCGTCACTGATCACCCATACCGAAGCTACCGGGTTCCAGGGGAACTGCAGACCGAGCGCACCGCGCATCGGTTCGGCAAGGGTCCAAACCACGGCCAGCGCCAGCGCCAGCGCCTCGATCCGACCCCATGTGCGCAAGGCCAGCAGTGCCGTGCCGACGCCGACTGTCATGGCCAGGATCAGTGCCAGCATCAGCACCGCCGGCACCGCATAGACGCCGAATTGCTCGGGATCGACGAAGAACGCGATGCCGACCCAGTAAATGCCGAGTAGAAAATAACCGAAGCCGAAGGCCGTACCCCGCAGGAACGCCACCAGGGGCCGAGGTCCCGTCCACCAGAGCACCGCCGCCAGCACGCCGAATCCCAGCAGTCCAGGCAGGAAAAAGACTGGTGGAAGTGCCGTGGCGGTGGCGATGCCGGCGAGCGAGGCCACGAGCGTGGGGTAGCGTTCGAGCCAAGCTCGCATCGACGACGCCATTCCGTTGGGTGAGGTCAGGATGCGGCGGCTTCGCCGGACACAATTCGGCGAATGCGGACCCGCTTGATCCGACGCGGATCGGCGTCCAGCACTTCGAACTCGAGACCACCGGGATGGGTCACCATTTCGCCTCGGCTCGGCACCCGGTCCACCAGCGTGAAGATCAGGCCGCCCAGCGTGTCCGCCTCGTCCCGATCGTCGCCATCCAGCAGCTCCACCCCGAGCTTCTCCTCAAGCTCCTCGAGATAGACCCGACCATCGGCATCGATCGTGCCGTCCGCGTTGTCGACGAGCTGCGGCTGGCTCACGCGATCATGCTCGTCTTCGAGCTCGCCGACGATTTCCTCGACCAGGTCCTCGATCGTGACCAAGCCGTCGGTGCCACCGAACTCGTCGACCACGACCGCCATCCGCTTGCGTGTGATCCGCATTTCGAGCAGCAGGTCGAGCACCCGCATCGAATGCGGGACGACCAGCAACGGCCGCATCACCGGCTCCAGCGTGAAACTGTCGCCATCACCCCAGAACGGCAGCAAGTCCTTCAGATGGACGATGCCTAAGACGTCGTCGAGATTGTCCCGGTAGACCACCAACCTCGAATGGTTGGCCGCCTGCATGGTCTGAACGACCTCGCGCAGCGAGCATGTGATCTCGACGCCCTTGATATCGGCGCGCGGCACCATGACGTCGTCGACGCGCAGCTCGCCGAAACTCAGCGCGTTGCGGACGAGCTCGCGCTCTTCCTCGCTGAACGCCGTGGCCCCGGTCTCGTCGGCCTCCGTGATGAGGTCTTCAAGCGTATCGCGCAGCCCGCCGGCTTCTGTCTCGCCACGGCCCGCCAGTTCCCTTATTCGCCGAACCAGGCTTTCGAGCAGAGACGGCTGGGGGGCCTCCCGCTTGGCAAGCTGTCTCATGAGGCGGCCTCCATGGCGTATGGATCGGCAACCCCGAGACTGGCCAGTACTTCGATCTCGCGCGCTTCCATCAGGTCGGCCGCGATGTCCTCCTCGTGGTCGTAGCCCAACAGGTGCAGCGTCCCATGAACGACCAGGTGCGTCACATGGGCCCCGAGCGACTTGCCATCGCGGTCTGCCTCACGCCGCGCCGTCTCCAGGGCCAGCACGATATCGCCCAGGAGCACGGGCCGTCCGGGCACCGCGCTGCCGAGTTCACCGGTCGGGAATGAGAGGACGTTGGTCGGACGGTCCTGGCCACGAAACTCACGGTTCAGAACTTGCACCCGGCTATCGTCGGCCAGCATCACGCTGACCTCCACGCCCGTGGTGACGTCCGCCTCCTCCTGCAGCACGGCGGCTACCGCGCGTCTGCAGAGCAGGTCGGGATCGGTGACGGCCGAGTGCCAAGCGGCGGTCTCGACCGTCACCTCGATAGAATGACTACTGTCGCTGTCCATTGCTCGCAGCGGGCGGCTCCATAGCTGGCAGCCGTCGCGCTTCCTCCGTGGGTTGGGCGGCAGGCCGAGCCGCCAGTTCATAGGCCTCGATGATCTCGCCGACGAGTGGGTGACGAACGACGTCCTTCTTCTCGAACTGGACGACGCTCACCGCCGTCAAGGCGCGCAGCTTGCTCACCGCATCGCCCAGACCTGAAGGCATACCCGGGGGCAGATCGCTCTGCGTCGGGTCGCCGGTAATGACCATCCGCGAATTCTCACCCAACCGGGTGAGAAACATCTTCATCTGCGACGGCGTCGTGTTCTGCGCTTCGTCGAGAATGACGTAGGCGCCGCTCAACGTTCGGCCGCGCATATAGGCAAGGGGAGCTATCTCGATCTGGCCGGTCTCGATTCGCTGCTGCAGCTTGCCCTCGGGCAACATGTCCTGCAGCGCGTCGTAGAGGGGCCGCATGTACGGGTCCACCTTCTCCTTCAGGTCGCCCGGCAGGAACCCCAAGCGCTCGCCGGCCTCGACCGCCGGCCGCGACAGTATGATCCGCTCGACCCGCCGTTGCTTGAGCAACGCCACGCCCATGGCCACGGCCAGATAGGTCTTGCCGGTGCCGGCGGGCCCCAACGCGAAGACCAGATCGAACCGATCGAGGGCGCGCATGTAGGCGGCCTGGTTCGGCGACCTCGCCATGACCAGCTTGCGCTCGGTGCGGACCGCCCCGTCGTCCCCTCGTGGTGCGCCCGGATCCGGCCCGTCCAGGACCATGCGAAGACTCGCGTCGACCTCATCCCGGCCGACGGCGCGCCCCTTCTTGAGCTGGGCGTAGAGATCCTCGAGCACGGCCGCCGCCACGCGTACATCCCCCTCGCCCTCGCCCTGGATGAACACTTCGTTGCCGCGGGTGACGATACTCACCGGCAGCTTCTGCTCGATCCGGGCGAGATTGAGGTGATGCTGGCCGAACAGCACGGCGCAGACGGCATTATCATCGAAGTGCATCCGGCGGCTGGAGCCGCGCAGATCGGGGAGCGGTGCGAGCGTGCTCAGGCGAAGGCCTCCCTCTCGGTCCGAGCCCCGGCAGCGGGGATGCCGCCGAGGCTGTGTGCATGACACTCCGTGATCGCGACAGGAACAAGATCACCGAGGCGCAAACCATCGCTCGGTACGTGAATCGCTTGCATGTAGGGCGTGCGGCCGACGAGTTGACCGGCGTGACGGCCCTCGCGCTCGAGAAGCACCGGCACGGTCTGGCCGACACTACCGGCATTGAAGTCCGCCGCCTGCCGGTCGAGCAGCGCTTGCAGGGCCTGCAGCCGTTCGTTTTTGACGGGCTCAGGCACCTGCCGGCGCAGGCCGGCCGCCGGCGTACCCGGTCGGATGCTGTACTTGAACGAGTAGGCCTGCGCGAAGCCGATCGCCTCGACGAGCTTCATCGTCGCGGCGAAATCGGCATCGGTCTCGCCGGGGAAGCCCACGATGAAATCGGAGGACAGCGCCAAATCCGGACGCATCCGCCGCAGCGCCTCGGTCACGGCGTGATAGTCCTGCGCGGTGTGTTTCCGGTTCATCGCCTCGAGGATTGTATCCGAGCCCGACTGCACCGGCAGGTGCAGGAACGGCATGAGCTGCGGCACCTCGCCGTGGGCGAGGATCAACTCGTTATCCATGTCGCGCGGGTGGGACGTGGTGTAGCGAATCCGGTCAAGTCCCGGGATCTCGGCCAGTTCTCGAATCAGCCTCGCCAAGCCCCAAGCCACACCGGCCGGACCAGAGCCGTGGTAAGCGTTGACGTTCTGCCCCAGCAGGGTCAGTTCGCGCGCGCCACTCTCCACCAGCCCACGCGCTTCCCTCAGGACGTCGGCCGCCGGTCGGCTCTGCTCGGCGCCGCGGGTATAGGGCACGACGCAGAAGCTGCAGAACTTGTCGCAACCTTCCTGAATTGTCAGGAAAGCCGTCACCCCGGAAGCGCGGCGCTCCTGCGGCAGGCGGTCGAACTTGCTTTCGACCGGAAAATCGGTGTCGACCACCACACCGGCTTCCCTTGCGCGTCGCGCGAGCAGCTCGGGCAGGCGATGATAGGCCTGGGGACCGACGACGATGTCCACGAACGGCGCGCGCTCAGCCAGCAGCTCGCCCTCGGCCTGCGCCACACAGCCGGCGACCGCCAGCAGCAGGTCGCGGCCCGAGGCCTCGCGCCGGGCATCACGTGTCCGCCGCAGGCGGCCCAGCTCGGAAAATACCTTCTCCGCCGCCTTCTCGCGAATGTGACAGGTATTGAGGATGACCAGATCGGCATCGTCGACGCCGGCCACTACCTCATAGCCATGGGGCGCCAGCGAGTGCGCCATACGATCCGAATCGTAGACGTTCATCTGGCAGCCGTAGGTCTTGATGAAGACTTTCTTGGTCACGTGACCGCGGTCAGCTGGCTGCATGGTAGCGAGCACATGGGGGCACGCACGGCACCTTCAAGGTACGGCAGCAACCCATTCCCCCACAACGCATCGGCGCCAAGCGTCGTTCGTCCTCGCAACAACCAGTCAACGCGGCTTCACTATAATCACCCAACGACCTCTTGTGCACCGGGAAGATGGTCGCGGGACCCCTGTCATCTGGGAATGAGCATGGCAGCGATACGTGACCGAATCGTTACCGCTGCATGCGTAGCTCTTGCGGGCCGTCGCAGCGGCGATACCACGCCACGGCCCCGGAGCGCACTCAGGCGACGCTGCGGCGGCCGCGAGCCCGCGGCTTGGTGCCGAGCCCGATCTTCTTGGCGAGGCTCGACCGCTGCTCTGCATAATTGGGGGCGACCATCGGATAGTCGTCCGCCAGCGCCCAGCGCTTGCGATATTCCTCTGGCGTCATGTTGTAGCGGGTCTTCAAATGCCGCTTGAGCATCTTCAGCTTCTTGCCGTCCTCGAGGCAGATGATGTATTCTGGCATCACCGACTTCTTGATCGGTACGGCCGGCATCAGCTTCTCCGGCTGCTCTTTCTCCTCCTCGACCCCCTGCGTCGCCAGGGTCGAGTAGACCAGCTTGATCAGCTGTGGAATGTCCGACACGGCGATGGTGTTATTTGAGAGATGGGAGGCCACGATCTCTGTGGTCAGAGACAGCAGCTCGTTTTGGCTCAATTTCTCGGTCATTGGTCCTCAGATGACAATTCGAAGCAGAGGTGTGGCTCAGGATAACTCGTCTTGACATTATGGCAAGCCCGATTTTGGCCAATGAAAGAAAGGCACAAGTAGCGTGACCGAGGCTGATCTCGATCTCGATATCACCGCAGAGGTGTGTCCGATGACCTTTGTCCGCACCAAACTGGCGCTTGAGACACTGGAGATCGGACAGGTGCTGAATATTAGACTGCGAGATGGAGAACCTCGTCACAACGTCCCACGCGCGGTCCGGGACCACGGGCATGAGATCTTGAGTCTGCAACCGATCGAGGACGATCTGTTCGAGTTGGTGATTCGCAAGCGGCGGTGAGCCCGGCCACCCTCATCGGCTGGCGACGGACCGTTCAGGCAGCGGGAAGATTTGGCCAGCTGCCCCAGCTTTCGAGATCGCAGCGCATCGTGTGGGCTGCGACCCGCTGGCCATTGTGCCGATGATAATAGTCGGGCCGCGTCCCTACCTGCTCGAAGCCATGATCCAGATAGAGTTGTTGGGCCGACCCGTTGTCGACAGCAACCTCGAGGAACATATGCCGTGCACCGAGCGCATGCGCCCGTTCCATGCTCGCACGGAGCAGGTAGCCGGCGACGCCGCGTCGACGATAGGCCGGGCCGACGCCGATGGAGAGCAACTCGCTCTCCTCACCCGCAACGCGGCAGAGCGCAAATCCGACCCCTCGCAGGGCATCGAAACTCGCAAGGCCACCCTCGAACAGCCGAGCGATCAGGCCGAAGCCCCCCGGCATCGCCAACAGGTGGGCCAGATCTGACCGACTCCAGGCCTCCTCGAAGCATCCTTTGTGAAGCCGCGCCAGCCGGCCCAGATCGAAGGGACCGACTGTCCGCACGCTGACCGGGCTCGGCTTGCGCTGCGTTGCCATGTCAGGGGACGGCTGCCACCAGGGATGCTCCCGCACCGATTCGCGCGTCAGGTGGCCGCAGATAAAGCGGTCGGGGCGCCATGCCGACCACCGGTATCGCGCCGTGCTCGATACGACGCCAAGCCGAGCGCGCAAGATACCGGGCAAGCGGCTCGGCCTCAACCACATCATGTGAGCCGCCGGCACCCGCCCTTACCCAAACCGACGGGTCACCGGCCAACATACAGCCCGTCTCCCGATGCAGCTCACCCAGCGGCACGAGCATGGGCGGACCCAAGGCCTCCAGATCGGCAGCAAAACGTTGCCGGTAGACCTGATCGCGCCGCGCATCGATGGCAGCAACGATCGGCTGTCCGGAGGTAGAGCGCAGGTCGGCGGCCGCCTGGGCTACAGCCTCCAATGTGCCGATACCCAGCACCGGACGGCTCAACGCGAGGCCCAATGCCCGAGCCACGGCAATCCCGGCCCTGAGGCCGGTAAAATTGCCAGGCCCTTGGGTCACGGCCACCAGATCCAGATCAGGCCATGCCCAGCCTGCCTCGGCCATTGCCTCCCGCAGCAACGGCAACAACCGTTCCGCGTGACCCCGCGTCAGACGTTCCTGATGCAGGGCCCGCAAAACCCCGTCCTCGGTAGCTGCGACGGAGAGGGCAGCACCCGACGTGTCGAAAGCGAGTAAGCGCAACGGCGAAGATCAGGCGATCGAGCGGACCTCGACGACCTCGGGCACGTAGTACTTGAGCAGATTTTCGATGCCGTTCTTCAGCGTGACGATCGAACTCGGGCAGCCCGAGCAGGCGCCGCGCAGATGCAGGTAGACCACACCGCGCTCGAAGCCATGGAACACAATGTCACCACCGTCCTGCGCCACCGCCGGCCGGACACGAGTCTCGATCAGCTCCTTGATCTGACGCACCGTCGGGTCGTCCGCAGACGAGCTGCCCCCGTCACCGAGCTGCGCACCAGCCAGTGCGGCCGGGTCGCCGGACAGGTAATGCTCCATGATGGCACCGAGGATCGCCGGCTTGAGCAGGTGCCAATCCTCGTCCGCCGCCTTGGTGACGCTGATGAAGTCGCTGCCCAGATAGACTCCGGTGACGCCATCCACCTTGAACACGCGCGACGCCAGCGGCGACAGGCGCTCGGCGTCGGCCTGATCGGTGAATTCGGCCACACCCTCGCCCATCACCACGTTGCCCGGCAGAAACTTGAGCGTCGCCGGATTTGGGGTCTGCTCGGTCTGGATGAACATGTGTACGCGCTCCGCTGCGAACCGCGCTTCGTAACGTCAGGTGCGCAGGATGTCGATGATCTCCTCGAGCTTGGTACGCACCCGCAGGAGGAGGAAGCCCTCTCCCGCTAGATGGTTAGGCGTGGCCGCACTGTCGAGGGGGCCGTTGCTGACGAGCCAAGGGTGCAGCATCGCGCCGAGACGCAGGCTCGTCAGTAGCTCCGCCCAACTTGCTTGGAGGTTCTTCTCCTGGATCACCGGTGAGAAGTCCTTCTCCAGCTCGCGCAGGATAAGGTAGTACGCGTAGAGCTTACCCTTGATGCTGTAGAACAGATTGTCGGCGTTGAAGTCCAGGAAGTTGCTGGTGCCTTCGTCGACCTCCTGGGTCAGTGCCGCCGACGAGGCGCCCAGATCGCCGGAGATGCGGTCCAGCGTCGCCAGCAGATTGTCGGCACGCCGCTCGTACACTGCCTTGCCCTGCGCCAGCCGCTCGTTGTAGCGGCGCAGATCCTCCATCCCACGCCGATACTGGCTTTCGGAGCTCGGCTGCACCGGTGTGCCGGACCATTCGAAGATCCACACATCGCCCGGATAGTTGATCCGCCCGGCGGCACTCTCGAGGTCAGGATCGACGGCGCTCGAGCCACGCACACGCGCGACCCGGTCGCGCAACTCCGTGGTGAAGCGTCCGATCGCTCCCACCATGCCCGTCTGGTAGGCGGGCATGTTGTCCAACACGTAACCAGGCTGGAAGAACGGGTCGTTTGCTACCCAGCGGTGCTGATTGACTTCCCGGTCGAGCAAATCGGCGGCCACCGCGACCGCACGGCTCGCCGACTCGGGCACGATCACCTCGGCATCGAAGGTCGGATCGTCGTCGATCCTGTGCACCCAGATCGCACCGCCGACGTAATACAAAACAACCAGGCCCACGAGCACACCGAGACCAATCAGGACCCGGCGCAGGCCACGGCCAGTCCGCTCGACAATTCCATCTTCGTCCGTCGCGGCCATACAAGGTCTCCAGTCGGTTCGGTGATAGGCCGTAAGGTAGAGCGCAGCTGGCCGGTTGCTAACGCACGTTGAGAAAGCCCACGGCGTCGTAGGCCTGCGCCAGCACCTTCTCGGCGATCGCGGCCGCCCGTTCCGCCCCATCCCGCAGGATGCGATCGAGATGGCCAGGGTCGGCCTGCAGCCGGCGCATCTCACCGGCGATCGGCGCCAGCTTCTCGACCGCAAGATCGGCAAGCCTGCTCTTGAACTCGGAGAAGCTGGTATCGGCGTAGATGGCTTCGATCTCGGCGCGCGGCCGTTCGGCCAGCGCCGCGAAGATCGTCAAGAGATTGGAAGCCTCGGGCCGGTTCTTGAGATCGTAGGACACACCCAGAATACTGTCCGATTTGGCCCGGCGGATCTTCAGCGCGATCGCATCGGCATCATCGATCAGGCTGATCCGCGACTGTTCGGACGGGTCCGACTTGGACATCTTCTTGGTGCCGTCGCGCAGCGACATGACACGGGTCGCCTCGCCCAGGATCATGGGCTCGGGCAGCGGAAACAGCTCCACCTCGAAGCGGCGGTTGAAGGAGCCGGCGATGTCCCGCGCCAGCTCCAGGTGCTGCTTCTGGTCCTCGCCGACCGGCACATGGGTCGCTTGATAAGCGAGAATGTCGGCCGCCATCAGGATTGGGTAGGTGTAGAGACCGACCGGCGCGTTCTCCCGGTCCTTCCCCGCCTTCTCCTTGAACTGGGTCATGCGGTTGAGCCAGCCCAACGGGCTGACGCAGCTCAAGACCCACGCCAGCTGCGCGTGCGCCGGGACACTGCTCTGGGCGAAGAGGATCGAGTGATGCGGGTCGACACCCGCCGCGAGCAGGGCCGCGGCCGCCTCGCGCGTGTTGGCACGCATCTCGGCCGGCGCGTGCAGGGTGGTCAGCGCATGCTGGTCGACCAGGCAATAGATGCACTCATAGGCCGACTGGAGGCGGACCCAGTGGCGAATGGCCCCCAGATAGTTGCCCAGATGGATGCCGGAGGTCGGCTGGATGCCGGAGAAGATGCGGCCCTGCATGGAACGGCTTTCGTGACTTATGGGAAATCGAGGGCGTTAGGGCACGCTGGCCCTGGTGACGTCAAGCGCGAGACGCGGCGCCGAAACGGCGAAGCGAGGCGAGATCCAGGGCGCCGGCGAGCCAGGCGGTGAGAAGGAATGCCGCAGCACCGGCGCCGATCACCATGCCCAGCCCCGCTGCACCGGCATCGGCGGCCGTCCGCGTCAGCAGCAAGACAGCCGCCATCGCCGCGACGGCGCCTGCCGTCCCGAGGCCGCGGCGCGCCACGACCCGGTCCGGGACGAGGACGCCGCGCCGCCACAGCAACCACGCCAACCCCAATGCGTTAGCCCAGCTCGACAGCGAAAGCGCCAACGCAATCCCGACATGACCGAGCTGGCCGGCCAGCAGCCAAGCCGTCCCGACATTGACCAGCAGCGCCACGGCGGCGACCCTGACCGGCGTGCGAGTATCCTCCCGGGCATAGAAACCCGGCGCCAGCACCTTGCCCAACACCTGGGCAGGCAGGCCCAGGGCGAGGCAGCCCAGCACCTGGCCGGTCGCCAGCGTCGCCGCCGGCGTGAAGGCGCCGCGCTCGAACAGGATCTGAATGATCGGCTGCGCCAGAAGGGCGAGCCCGACCGCTGCCGGAAAGGCCAGCAGCAGCGCCAGCTCGACCGCGCGATTGAGCACGTCCCGGGCAGCGCCGTCGCGCATCGCGAGGCTCAGAGCCGGCAACAGGGCCGTGCCCAGCGCCACGCCGACGATGCCTAGCGGCAGCTGCACCAGCCGATCCGCATAGAACAGGTAGGCCACGGTGCCGGCCGGCAGATGGGTGGCGAACCAGCTGCTGACCAGGAGATTGATCTGCACCACGCCGATTCCGAGCACGCCCGGTCCGATCAGCGCAAGAAGGCGTCGCATGGCGGGCGACAACCGGGGCATCATCGGGCGCGGCACGAGACCGGCACGTGCCGCCGCCAGGGCGACCCAGACCAGCTGCGCGAGGCCTGATAGCGCCACACTCCACGCCAGGACCCGGGCCGCCGACTGGCCCTCGGCACCGGTCACGAGCAGCGCCGCGATCAGGATCGCGTTGAGCAGGATCGGGGCGAACGCCGCCGCCGCGAAACGGCTGCCTGCGTGAAGCAGGCCCGTAAACAAGGCGGCCAGCGAGATGAAGAGGAGATAGGGGAACGTCAGCCGGCCCAGCTCGACCGAAAGCCTGAACTGCAGCGAGCCTGGATCGAAGCCGGCCGCCATGACGCGGACCAGCCACGGCATCGCCAGTTCGCCCAGAAACACGACGGCGATCAGTGCCAGCGCCAGCACGCTCAGCGCCTCGCCGGCGAAACGCATCGCGGCGGCGGCACCCTCGCCCGCCCGCAGCCGCGTGAACAGCGGCACGAAGGCGGCGCTGAACGCACCCTCGGCGAACAGGCGGCGCAGGAAATTGGCCAGCTTGAGGCTGACGAAGAAGGCATCGGCCACGGGTCCGGCACCCAGAGCCGCCGCGATCAGGAGATCACGCGCGAACCCGGCCAGCCGCGACAGCGCCGTCAGACCACCGACGGTAAGAGCACCACGACCGACGCTCATGCGGCGGTTAGCACCTCGGCCAGATGCTTCTGCACGCGCTGCATTTTGCTGCGTTGGGCGATCTTCAGGCCGAACACATCCTTGACGTAGAACACGTCGACCACACGCTCGCCGTAGGTGCTGATATGGGCACTGTAGATGACCAGCCCCAGATCCTTCAGGGTCTTGGCGAGCTCGAACAGCAGCCCGGGCCGGTCGCGGCCATTGACCTCGATCACGCTGTGCGTGCGGCTGGCGGTATTGTCGATGAGAACCCGCGGCTCGACCTCGAACACGTCGGTCCGCTTGGGCAGGTTGCGTCGGCCCGCCAACGCCTTCTCCAGCCAGATCTCGCCCCGCAGCGCCTTCTCGATATTGTCCCTGATCCGCCCGAGCCGTCCTGCATCGGTCAGCGCCAGCCGCGTGCCCGCGTCCTGGAAGCCCAGCGTATCAAGGGCCATCCCGTCCGCGGTGGTGAAGATGTGGGCATCGACGATGCTGACGCCGGACAATGCCAGCGCGCCCGCCACTTTCATGAACAGGCCCGGGTGGTCGGCGGCGTACAGCAGCAGGTCGGTCCGCGCCCGGAATTCGTCGATGCGGAAATCGAGCGCCAGCGGCGCCCGCTGCGCGTCGGTCGCACCGACGACGATGGCGTGCCGCAGATGCTCCTCCGGCGTGAAGCCCAGCCAGTAGCGGGGGTCGTGGCGGCCGACATAGGTCTCGATCGCCGCCGGATCCCAGGGTGCCTCGGGCAGTTCCGCCAATGCCTCGCCGAGATTGGCCTTGGCCCGCTCGATCCGCCGCGCGCGGCGGCCCTGCGGGTCGCCTGCCGCCATCGCCGCCGCGGCCTCGTGATAGAGCTCGCGCAGCAGCTGGCCTTTCCAGCCATTCCACACATTGGGGCCGACGGCGCGGATGTCCGTGGCGGTCAGCACCAGCAGCAGCTTCAGCCGCTCCGGCGACTGCACGAGGCCCACGAAATCGGCGATCGTCTGCGGGTCCTCACTGTCGCGCTTGAAGGCGAAACGGCTCATGTCGAGGTGGTGGCGCACCAGCCAGGCCACCGTCTCGGTGGCGTCGTCGGCCAGACCGAAGCGCGGGCACAGCCGCTTGGCGACCTGCTCGCCGAGCTCGCTGTGGTCGCCGCCCCGCCCCTTGGCGATGTCGTGGAGGAAGGTCGCGACATAGAGCTCGCGCCTGGACAGCAGCTTGGGCATCACTTCGGTCGAGACCGGCAGCTCCTCGGCCAGCTGCCCGTTCTCGATCTGCGACAGAATACCGACGGCGCGGACCGTGTGCTCGTCGACCGTGTACACATGGTACAGGTTGTGCTGCATCTGGGCGACAATGCGACCGAAGTCGGGGATGAACCGGCCGAGCACACCGGCCTCGTTCATCCGGTTCAGCGTCAGCGCCGGGTCCTTGCGCGAGCACAGCATGTCGAGGAACAGCCGGTTGGCTTCCGGGTTCTCCCGCACGCGCTGGTCGATCCGGCTCAAATGGTGGGTGATCGACGCCAGTGCCTGCGGGTGGATGTCCAGCTCGCGTTCCTGGGCGAAGTGGAACAGCTCCAGCATGCGGATGGGCTCGCGCTCGAACAGCGAGGAATCACCGATGTTGAGCCGGTTGCCCTGGACGACGAAGCCATTGACCTTGCGCCGGCCAAACCCGAACCGAGGCAGCGAGAACCGCGATTGCCGCGGCTGCTGCTCCTCGAGTGCCGCGCAGAAGATGCGGGTCAGGGCCCCCACGTCCTTGGCGACCAGGTAGTAGCGCTTCATGAACCGCTCGACGGCACGCACCCGATTGCGCTCGCGATAGCCCATGCGGCGGGCGATCTCGGGCTGCACGTCGAACGTCAGCCGGTCGTCGGCGCGGCCGGTCAGGTAGTGGAGGTGGCAGCGCACGGTCCAGAGGAACCGCCGCGAGCGCAGGAAGCGCCCCAGCGACTGCCTCGTGAGCAGCCCGTGCCGCACCATCTCGCTCGGGTCCTGGCTGCCGTAGAGGAAGCGGGAGATCCAAAGCAGGCTCTGGAGATCACGCAGGCCACCTTTGCCTTCCTTGATGTTGGGCTCGAGCATGAAGCGCGAATCGCCCATGCGCTGGTGCCGCTGGTCGCGCTCGGCGAGCTTGGCCTCGGCGAAGGCGGCGCCGTGGCCGGTCACGATCTCGCGTTCGAAGCTCGTGCACAGCTGCTCGAACAGCGGCGCCGAGCCCCACAGCAGACGGGACTCCAACAGGGCGGTGCGGACCGTGAGGTCGGTCTGCGCCAGCTTGATGGTCTCGCTGACCGAGCGGACCGACTGGCCCACCTTCAGGCCCAGGTCCCACAGCTTGTAGAGCAGGAACTCCGAGATCTGCTCGACGTGCGGCGTTCGCTTGTACGGGCACAGGAACAGCAGATCGATGTCCGAACCCGGCGCGAGCTCCGCGCGGCCATAGCCGCCGACCGCGATCACGGCCAGTTCCTCGCCCGTGGTCGGGTTGGCATTGCCGTAGACACGGGCTTGGGCAAAATCCAGCGTGCCCTGGACGACGGCGTCCATCTGTCGGCTGAGTTCGCGCAGCACCACCTCGGCACTGCCACCTGCCTCGAAATACGCCTTGATGTCGGTACGGCCGCGCTGCAGCTGATCGCGGAGCTGGTCGAGCAATGCAGCAGCGACGTTCGGGCCACGCCCGGGAAACTGCGCTATGTCGTGACGCAGTTGGGAAGAATCGAGGAGCTGGGTGTCTAGCGCAGTAGCCATGATGATCCGGGCAGGCGGCGAGCCGTCGGCTCGCGGCGGCGACACACCGGTCGTAGCATAGTGGTATGACTTGAACCATGCTGAGCGGCATGGGCGTCCCGACGCACTTGCCACCGTCGGCAAAGGTTCTAACGTCCGGTCCGTCGCACGTTCGGGACAGGGGTGAGGCTTGAGCGAATACCTGGCGATGGGTGGCTACGCGGCCTATGTCTGGTCAGCGTTCGGCATTGCCCTGGTACTGATGGTCGGACTCTTCGTGCAGAGTCGATGGTCGGTCCGTCGGCGCGAGCTTGAATTGGAACAGCTACGAACCCAGGTCCGTCCCCAGCGCGCGAGGACGGTCCGTCCCATGCGTCCGACACGCGAGGGCAGCAATCCGAGACCGGGCGTTTCCGAAGGCAGCTGACCGATCCGCAACAGATTGTGCCCTCCATGCGTCTGCGCAAACAGCAACGTCTAGCCCTGGTTCTCCTGGCCCTGCTGCTCGTCGGTGCCGCCACCGGTCTGGTGCTGGCCGCACTGGACGACAAGGTGGCCTTCTTCGTGACCCCGACCGACATTGCCACCCGCCATCTTGAGCCTGGGAAACGCTTTCGTTTGGGGGGATTGGTCGTGGACGGCAGCATCCAGCGCCAGTCCGACGGTACCGTGCGCTTCGCCGTTACCGACAAGGCCCAGCAGGTCGAGGTCGTCTACAAGGGTCTGTTGCCCGATCTCTTCCGCGACGGGCAAGGCGTGGTGACGCAAGGGGTACTGCTTCCGGACGGTCGCTTCGAAGCCGCCGAGGTGTTGGCCAAGCACGACGAGAACTACATGCCCAAGGAAGTCGCCGACGCGCTCAAGCAGGCCGGCTACTGGAACGAGCAGGCCGGGGGGCCCAAGCAGCCATGATCGCCGAGATCGGCCATTACGCATTGGTGCTGGCGCTGGGCATGGCGCTGGTGCAAGGCACGCTGCCGTTCTGGGGTGCCGCACGGCGTGATCCAGCGCTGATCGGCGTCGCGCAACCTGCGGCCTGCGCGCAGTTCCTGTTCGTGACGCTGGCCTTCGCCGCCTTGATGCACGGCTACGTCACCTCGGACTTCTCGATCGCCAACGTCGCCGAGAACTCCCATTCCACCAAGCCCATGCTCTACAAGATCAGCGGCACCTGGGGGAATCACGAAGGCTCGCTGGTCTTGTGGGTCTGGATCCTCTCGCTGTTCGGATGTGCGGTGGCCATGTTCGGCCGCAATCTGCCGCCGTCGTTCCGGGCACGGGTGCTGGGGGTCCAGGCGCTGATCGGCGTGGGCTTCCTGGCCTTCGTGCTGTTCACCTCCAATCCGTTCCTGCGCCTCGACCCGGCGCCGCTGGACGGGCGCGGTCTCAACCCGATCCTGCAGGACCCGGGCCTCGCATTCCATCCGCCGATGCTCTACTTGGGCTACGTGGGCCTCTCGACCGCCTATTCGTTCGCGGTGGCGGCGCTGATCGAAGGCCGTGTGGATGCCACCTGGGCGCGCTGGGTACGGCCGTGGACGTTGGCGGCATGGATCGCCCTGACCCTCGGCATCGCGCTCGGTAGCTGGTGGGCGTACTACGAGCTTGGCTGGGGCGGCTGGTGGTTTTGGGATCCGGTCGAGAACGCGTCCTTCATGCCGTGGCTGGCCGCGACCGCCCTGCTCCATTCGGCGATCGTTGTCGAGAAACGCGACGCGCTCAAAAGCTGGACCGTTCTTCTGGCTATCCTGGCGTTTTCGCTCTCGTTGCTGGGCACCTTCCTGGTTCGTTCCGGCGTGTTGACCTCGGTGCACGCATTCGCCACCGATCCCACCCGCGGGGTGTTCATCCTGGCGCTGCTGGTGGTGGCCATCGGTGGCTCGCTTCTCCTCTACGCTTGGCGGGCGCCGGCCCTGCAGGGTGGCGGCGTGTTCGCACCCATCTCGCGTGAAGGTGGGCTGCTGCTGAACAATTTGCTCCTGGCAACCGCCGCCGCGACAGTGCTGCTGGGCACGCTCTACCCGCTGATCCTCGATACCGTCGGCGGCTCCAAGATCTCGGTCGGGCCGCCCTTCTTCAACGCGACGTTCGTGCCGCTCATGGTGCCGCTGCTGGTGGCGGTGCCGATCGGCTCGATGCTGGCGTGGAAACGCGGCGATCTCGCAGGGGTGACGAGCCGGCTGCTGGGCGCCGTCGGGCTGACCATGGCCGCGGCGTTGTTGTGGCTGGCGCTGCACGACTTCAAGGTGAGCCTCGCCCTGATCGGCATCGTTCTCGGGGTCTGGGTGATCGTGGGCTCGCTCAACGAGCTGGCACTGCGGCTTGGCCTTGGCCTGCCCCTGGACGCCGGGCGTGTCCGCGCTCGGGCGCGCGGCCTGCCGCGTTCGGCCTGGGCCATGGCCGCGGCCCATGCCGGCCTGGGCGTGCTCATCCTCGGCATCACGGTGCAGAGTGCCGGGCAGGTCGAGCGGATCCTGGTCATGCATCCGGGCGAGACGGTCGATCTGGTCGGCTACTCGGTGAAGCTCGACGGTGTTGGCCCGGTCCAGGGCCCGAACTATACGGCCCAGCGTGCGACGTTCGAGGTGACGCGGGACGGCTCGCCGGTGGCGATCCTTTTCTCGGAGCGACGTTTCTTCCCGGTCGAGGGCATGCCCACCACGGAAGCCGGGATCGACACGAACCTGTGGCGCGACCTCTATTTCGTACTCGGCGACGCGGCCGAGGGTGGCGGTTTCGCCGTTCGCCTCTACTACAACCCGCTGGTATTGTGGATCTGGGGCGGCGCCGGGATCATGGCTCTCGCCGGTCTGGTGTCGCTCAGCGACAGGAGGCTTCGGGTCGGCGCCCCCCGCCCAGCGCGGCTGCCGCCGGCCACGGCAGCGGTCGGGATCTGATCGATGGACAACGCCGTCACGCCGACGCGTCGCCGCTGGCTGCTTTTCGTCATCCCGCTCTGCGTGTTCCTGCTGGTGGGCGTATTTCTGGCCATCGGCCTGACCCGCGACCCCAGCACCCTGCCTTCCGCGCTGATCGGCAAGGCAGCACCGGATTTCAGCCTGCCGCCGATCGAGGGGCGCGACGAGCATGGGCTGAGCCGCGCGGATCTCGGCGGCAAGCCGATGCTGGTCAATGTGTTCGCATCCTGGTGCGTGCCCTGCCGCATCGAGCATCCAGTGATCAGCCGGCTGGCTGAGCAGGGCGTCGTGGTCCAGGGCATCAATTACAAGGACCGGCCCGAGGACGCCAAGGCTTGGCTCGCCGAACTGGGTGATCCGTTCCAGCATCTGGGTGCCGACCGCAACGGCCGCGTCGGCATCGACTGGGGCGTCTATGGGGTCCCCGAAACCTATGTGATCGACAAGAACGGCCGGATCGCCTACCGGCAGGTCGGCCCGATGCAGCCACGTGACGTCGAGCGCACGATCCTGCCACTGCTCGAGAAGCTCAAATGATCAAGGCGCTGGTGCTGGCACTGCTGGTCCTTGCCAGCCCGGCGTGGGCGGCCACGTCGCCCTCGGAAATGCTCCCGAACCCGGCGCTGGAGGCACGCGCCCGGACGCTCGGCAAGGAGCTGCGCTGCCTCGTCTGCCAGAACCAGTCGATCGACGATTCCGACGCCGACCTCGCCAAGGATCTGCGCCACCTCGTGCGTGAACGCCTGATCGCTGGTGACAGCGACCAGGAGGTGCTGGCGTTCGTGACGCAGCGCTACGGCGACTTCGTGCTGCTCAAGCCCCCGGTGAAGCCTGCGACCTGGTTGCTGTGGTTCGGGCCGCCGGTCGTGCTGGTCATCGGCGGCGGGCTGCTCCTGGTCTACTTTCGTGGCCGGAGACGAGACGCCGAGGCGGCGCCGGAACTCGAACCGGCAGAACGCGAGCGGTTGTCTCGATTGCTGGCCGGAGACGGCGGCCGATGATCGGCCTCTTGCCCGCCTTTGCGCTCATGACGACGCTGGCCGTCCTGGCGCTGCTGTGGCCGGTCTTTCGTCGGCCGCGGGCTACGCCGCGCGAGAGCTTCGAGATCGAGGTCTACCGCGACCAGTTGGCCGAGATCGAGCGCGACCGCGAGCGCGGCATCATCGGCACCGAGGAGGCTCGCGCCGGCCGGGTCGAGATCGAGCGCCGCCTGCTGCGGGTGGCCGGAAGCGGAGACGAGGCGCCGGCGGCGCCGACATCCGGACAACGGCTGCCGATCATCGTGGCGGCTTTATTGATTCCGACACTGGCGGCGGGGCTCTATGCCGCGCTCGGTTCGCCGCAGACGCCGGACGAGCCGCTGGCGCTGCGCCAGGACCGCGAGCCGCAGCCCACGGGTCAGCCCAATGTCCAGGAGATGGTGGCAAGCCTGGAAGCAAGGCTGGCGGCCACACCGGACGATCTCGACGGCTGGCTGATGCTGGCGCGCTCGCGGGCCGTCCTGGGCAACACGACCGGCTCGGTCGAGGCCTACCGGCAGGCCCTCGCTCTTGCCGCCGACGATCCGCGCGCCATCGGTGGCCTGGGGGAGGCGTTGACGGCTGCGGCCGACGGCATCGTCACGCCGGAGGCTAAGAGCGAGTTCGTACGCTTGGCCGAGGTCGACCCGCAGGATCCACGCGCCGCTTTCTACCTGGGCTGGGCTGATTCCCAGGCGGGTGACGAGCAGGCGGCCCTGAAGCGTTGGAGCGATCTGCTGGCAGCCACCCCGGCCGATGCTCCCTGGAAGCCCCGCGTGGTCGAGGCCGTGCGTGGCGCCGCCACCGCGTTGAATCTCGACGCTGACAAGGTGCTCGCAGCGATCCCGGTGCCGCCGGCAAAGCCGCAGCCGACGGCGGCGGATGTCGCCAATGCCGCCGACATGTCGCCCGAGGCTCGCACGGCCATGATCCGCGGCATGGTCGACAAGCTGCAGGCTCGCATGGATGCCGACGGCAGCGACGTCGAGGGCTGGCTGCGCTTGGCCCAGTCTCGCGAGGTGCTGGGTGAACCCGACCGGGCCTTGGCGACGTTTCAACAGGCACTGAAGCTGCATCCGGAAGACCCCGAGCTGCTCAAGGGCTATGGCCGGATTCTGTTGGGGCCGGTACGCGAGGATACCGGCCTGCCCGAGGTGACGGATCTGGCGAACGACCAGTTCAGCAAGGCGGCCAAGCTCAAGCCCGATGACCCGGAGAGCCTGTGGTATCTGGGCGTCCGCGCCCTGCAGGATGGCCGTACCGGCGATGCCAGAAGCGCCTGGCAGAAGGTGCTGGCCCGGATCGATCCCAGCCAGCCCGGATACCAGGATCTGAAGAGCCGGCTCGACAGCCTGGGCGGCTGAAGGGCGAGACCGCTTGGCGGTTCGTTAACGCTTCCGTGGCATTGAGGACGATGTGCACCGCTCGGGTGCGGAGTAGCGTCGGTGACCACCAACAGCGTACCGTCCACCAGCCTTTTGCCACGCACGTTCCTGGAGTGGGGCGTGGCGGTGCCGTTCACGACGCCGTTGCTGGCGAGCGGACGGGTGCGCCCCGGTCGCCGTGGCCGCTCCGAGATGATCATGCCCAACCCATCGGGCGGCCGTGGCCTCTATGTCTTCGATCTATCGGCGGCACCCGAAGTCACCAGCCTGACCCTGCATGATCGGCTGCTGCTGGAGCGCCTCCTGGCCCTGCCAGCCGTCACACCCGCGGCGATCCGCAAGACCGCCCAGGAAATCGCGATCGAGGGTGCTGCCGGCCGCAAGGCCGCCCGCGTCGCCATGCAAGCGGCGGAGGCCGATGAGGCGATGGGTTTGCTGACGCGATTTCATCTCGTCACCCGCCTGCTTGAGGAAGCAGGGCTGGAGCGCGTCGACTGGAGCGTGTTCACCGGCGACAATCGTGAGCTGCGGGCGATGATCCGTGGCCTGCTTGCCCAGGTCGCACCCCAGCTCGGCACGCCGGTCGACGGCGTGTTCGAGCAGATCGAAGCGATCGCGGACCTGTCGATTCCGGTGGGGCCGCCGATCGAGGGCAGCATTGCCCGCAACGAGCTGATGCTGGATCGGTTGCGGACCTTTGTCACCTCGCTCGGGCAATGGTCGGTCGGCGAGACCGGCGCCGCGGCCGCCGAGGCGAAGGCGGTACTCGACGTGGCGGCGCGGACGGTGCGCGAGGGCGCCAACGCGCAACTCGCGGCTCGTCAGCTCCTGACCGCGGTGACGATCCTCCTGCGCAGCTGGCGCCAGCCTGCGGGAGATCATATGCGAGCCGCGCTCACGCGGCCGGAATGGCTGGTCGACGGCTGGGCGCAGGTCTGCGGTCATTGGGAGTCGGTGGTGCGCGAGGAACGCGCGGCACAGCGCCAGATGCTGCAACAGATTCTGGCCTCGCTTCCCATGCTGGACCCGAACGACCGCAGTGGCGCGTCCGCCGCCGAGACCCACGAGATCCGATTCGACCGCGGACGGCGGGTGAAGCTGCATGAGGACTGGCGCACCGGCCTGTCCGTGATGGAGGGCCGCGCCCGCGCCGAGCTGATCCGGGCGGCCAACGCATGAGCGGCGACCTGGAGCTGCCGGCACTCGATCGGGACATGTCCACCGCCAGCGACGAGCAGCTGATCCGGGTCGTCGGCCTGATCGACACGCTGGACCGGCGCGGCGCTGTGGACGAGCTGCTGGAGCCCGTCCGCGATCGGCTGGCGCTGCTGCGCCCCGCCCGGCCGCTGACGTTGGGCCGTGTGCTGATCCTGCCCTTCGAGGACGTCTTGGTTCCCGCCCACGAAGTCTGGCCCGGTCGCCTGTGCTTCCCGCGCAGCCAGCTGCCTTCACTGATCGCTGAGGTCACGTCCGGACTACCGGCAGCGACGATGGCAAAGCTCCGCGCGCGGGCGGCCGGGCACAGCATGATGTCGGCGGAGATCGTCCAGGGCATCGGGGCTACGCTGTGGCCCGCAGCGGCCGACATCATCGGCGCCATGTTGGGCCAGGGCAGCGTTCCATCCGACATGGTCGGGCCGCTGACCGGGATAGCCCCGCTTCTCGCCCTGTCGCCGACCCTGGTGCCGACTATGTGGGAGCTGCCGGCGCGACCCATGGGTCATCTGTCGAGACCCGCGTTGGAACTGCTCCTGGAGCCGCTGCGTCTGGCGGTGCCGATGGGTGAAGGCGCGCTGCTGTCGGTGATCGAGCTCTACTTGCTGCGGGCAGCCTCGCCTCTGATCATTCTGGAGCCACTGCGGCTGGCCGAGTTCGGCCCTTCGGCACGCGAACGCGAGTCGCTGCTTGGGCAGGTCGTCCGCCGGCGGATTGCCGACATGCGGGAGGTGGCCGCACGACTGGATTCCACCACCTCGTCCGGCGGCCGGCCCGACGCTGGCCTCCTGCTCCGACTGGTGGCGGACCTGGAAGCACTCGACGGCAAATGGCCCGTCAGCCCCACGGACAAGATTACGCTGGCGACCATCCGCCGAACGGTCTCCGCCTTCGTCGGCGCCGGCATCGAAACGGCGGTACGCAGCGAGATCCTCGGCCAGTTCGGAAGCCTGGGCGATCCGGGTAACCTCAGTGACGAGGGCGTCGAGAAGCTCGAAGCGACCGCCCGCCATACCCGCCGTCTCGGCATCGCCGGTGCCAGGCTCGGTCTGGGTACCACGCCCGATGCCCTGCTGACCCCGTTTCTGCAGCCCTTCCGCGATGCAATCCACCATGGCGACGCCGTGCCGCCCGGCAAGAGCTCCGGCCTGCTCGATCAGATCCGCATCGTGGAGATCCTGTTCGGAGCCGAGGTGGCGATGCGCCTCTATGACGAGCAGCGAGGTCAACGCACCACCGCCAGCGCCCGGTGACGTTTGCTCAGCCGGCAGGCTCGTCCCAGCGCGCGGCGGCGGTATCGTCGCCGGCCCTGGGCTCGATCCACCGCTGGCCCCGAGGCGTTTCCTCTAGCTTCCAGAACGGCGCCTTGGTCTTCAGCCAGTCGATCAGGAACGCGCACGCGTCCAGCGCCGCATGCCGATGCGCCGATGCGGTGGCGACCAGCACGATCACCTCACCGGGCAGCATGCGCCCGACCCGATGCACGATCAGGCTTGCCTGCAACGGCCAGCGCCGATTCGCCTCGGCCTCGATCCGCTCGAGCTCGCGCTCGGTCATGCCGGGATAATGCTCCAGCGTCATCGCCATGACCGGCTCGCCGCCATGCTCGTCCCGCACCAGGCCAGTGAAGCTGGCAACCGCGCCGACATCCTGCCGGCCGCCACCAAGCCGTGCCAGTTCCACGCCGACGTCGAACGGCTCGACCTGCACGCGCACCATGTCAGCCGCCGGTCACGGGCGGGAAGAAGGCGATCTCGTCGGTCGCCCGCAATGGTGCATCCTCGGGGACATATTCCTGATTGACAGCGCATCGCACGACCCCGGGGTTGCCCAGTGCCTCGGCAAAGCCAGGATGGCGCCCGGCCAGGAAGTCCTTCAGGGCCGCCACGGTGGCGACCTCCGGCGGCAGGTCGAGCGTCTCCTCGGCACAGCCGACCCGGTGCTTGAGCCAAGCGAAATATCGTATCCTCATGTGTCTCACCCGCCAGATTGAGGCGCTCAGGCGCGCTCGGCAGCCTTCACGGCCGGGTCGGCCGGCCGCGGGGGCTCGAGCATGTGGCGCAGCCCCGCCTGCAGATAGTCCCAGCCGGTCACCAGCGTGAGCACGGCAGCGAGCCACAGCCCCCACCAGCCGATCGCCTCCACCGGCAGCCAGTCGGGGCCGGCATCGCCCACGAGCAGAAAGCCGATCGCGGCCATCTGCACGGCGGTCTTCCACTTGGCGAGCCGGCTCACCGGCAGCCCGACACTGACCTCCGCCATGTACTCGCGCAGACCCGAGACGGTGATCTCGCGCAAAAGAATGATCAGTGACGGCAGCAGGGGTGCGCCGTCGAATCCCACCAGCATCACCACCGCCGATGCCACCAGCAGCTTGTCGGCCACCGGGTCGAGCCAGCGGCCGAACAGCGACTGCTGCTGCCAGTTGCGGGCCAGGTAGCCATCCACGTAGTCGGTCGTGGCGGCGATCGCGAAGATGGCGCAGGCGACATAGCGCGCCCAGTCGCCCTCGACATAGAACATCGCCACCAGAAGCGGGATGCAGCCGATCCGGCTGACGGTCAGAAGATTGGGTGTGCTGGTCAGCATGGCTCGGCCTGTCTCGGCTCAGGCGCCGTCGTGGAAGAAGTCATGGATCGCCTTCGCCACCGCCCGATCAATCCCCGGGACTCGCTCGAGGTCCAAAATGCCGGCTTCGGCTACGCCGCGGGGCGAACCGAAATGGTTGAGCAAGGCTCGCTTGCGCTTGGCCCCGACCCCCGGCACCTGATCGAGTACCGAACGCCCGATGTCACGCGTCCGCTTGCCACGATGCGTCTGGATCGCGAACCGATGCGCCTCATCCCGCAACCGTTGCACAAAGTAGAGGACCGGGTCGCGCGGGTCCAGCGCCAGCGGCTCGCGACCCGGCAGGAAGAAGCGCTCCTGTCCTGCATTGCGCTCGGGCCCCTTGGCGACCGCCAGCAGCGGCAGGTCGACCAGCCCCAACTCGGCCAGGATCGTTTGCGACGCGGCGAGCTGGCCGCCACCGCCGTCAATGATCACAAGATCGGGCCAGCTGCTCCCTGCCCGTTCCGGATCGTCCTTGATCAACCGGGCGAAACGCCGCTGCAGCACCTCGCGCATCATGGCGTAATCGTCACCGGGTGCCAGCTCCGCACCCTTGATGTTGAAGGTGCGATAGCTCTTCTTGTCGAATCCCTCCGGCCCGGCGACGATGAAGGCGCCGATGGCGTTGCTGCCCTGAATATGACTGTTGTCATAGACCTCGATGCGAGCCGGCGTCGATGGCAGATCGAACCGCTCGCCCAGCTGCTCGAGCAGGGCCTCCTGACTGGCCGTGTCGGCGAGCCGCCGCGCCAGCGCTTGGCGGGCGTTGGTGAGCCCGATCTCGACCAGCTGCCGACGATCGCCCCGCTGCGGCACCACCAGCTGCACCTTGCGCCCCGCCCGCACCCCCAGCGCCTCGGCGACCAAAGCCTGCTCCGTCACCGGTTCGGCCAACAGCAGCAGCGGTGCCGGCACCCGCTCGGCATAGAACTGGGCCAGGAACGCCGCCAGGATCTCCGCCCGCGACATGTCCTTGGTGTGCACGGGGTAATAGGCCCGGTTACCGTAGTTGCAGCCATTGCGGTAGAAGAATACCTGCACGCAGACTTGGCCACCCTCATGGTGCGCTGCGATCACGTCGGCATCGTCCACCGCTTCGGTGTTGATGCCTTGACGGGCCTGGATGTGCGCCATGGCCTTCAGCCGGTCACGCAGGACGGCAGCCCGCTCGAAATCGAGCTCACCGCTGGCACCCAGCATCTCGTCCTGCAGCCGGACCTGCACCTCGTCCGAACGGCCGGACAGAAACTGGCGGACCTCCGCCACGATGCGGCCATACTCGTCGCGCCCGACCCGACCCACGCACGGGGCCGAGCACCGCTTGATCTGATGCTGCAGGCACGGACGCGTACGGGTCGAGAACACGCTGTCACGGCAGCTGCGCAGCGGGAAAGCCTTCAGCAGCGCGTTCAGCGTCTCGTTGACCGCACCGGCCGAGGCGAACGGGCCGAAATACTCGGTGTCCGGCCGCTTGGCCCCGCGATGCTTCCCGATCAGCGGGAACTCGTGGCCATGGCGGATGAAGATGTAGGGGAAGCTCTTGTCGTCGCGCAGGACGATGTTGAAGGCGGGCCGATAGCGCTTGATCAGGTTGGCTTCGAGCAGCAGCGCCTCGACCTCGCTGGCCGTGGTCACGAACTCCATCGAGCGGGTAAGCGCTATCATCCGCTGCAGCCGCGCCGACAGCACCTGCGGCTTGGTGTAGGCGGGCACCCGCTTCTTCAGCGCCTTGGCCTTGCCGACATAGAGCACGTCGCCGCGCTCATCGAGCATGCGATAGACGCCGGGTTCATTCGGCAGGGTCGGCAGCAGACTGCGGATCAGCTCCGCCCCGGTCAGGGCAGGCGGCCGGCCGGGCTCGACGGCAAGCATGTTGGTGAAGTCGCCCATGACCGCTTAGTGGGCATGGACAGCGCGTCGGTCAAGCCCATGCGCCGGTTCAGCCGGTCTGCATTCCATGCTTCACCGCAAGCCGCTTCAGCGGCGGCACGTGCTCGATCGCGTTCAATGCAAAGCTCCGCGCCACACGCACCGGCGCCAGCTCGGCGGTGAAGATACGCACCAGCCCATCGGTCAGCCACAGTCGCTGCGCGTTGTCCGAGCGGCGGGCACGCGCGTAGGGCAGCAGTGCTTCGCCGGAGCCGATATCCTGGCCGCGCTGCCTCGCCGTCACGATGGCATCGACCAGCGCCCCGACGTCGGCCACCCCCATGTTGAAGCCCTGCGCGTGGATCGGGTGGACGCCATGCGCCGCATCGCCGACCAGTGCTACCCGCGGCGCCACATAATGGCGCGCATGCTGGGCTCCCAGCGGGTAGACGACGGGCCCGCTGTCGAGCTCGAGTCGACCCAGAACCCCGTCGGTGGCGCGGTCGAAAGCCGCGACCAGTTCGGAGCCTGGCAATTCCGCGAGACGTCGCGCCTCGCTCGGCCGCTCGACCCAGGTGACGCCCGTCCGCCGGCCCGGCAACGGCAGTGTCGCCAATGGTCCGCCGGGTCGCAGCCACTCGTATACGGCCCCCCGATGCGGACGGTCGTGACGCAGGATCAGGGTCAGAGCCTGTTGGTCGTAAGCCCAACGGTCGACCCCGATCCGGGCCAACTCGCGGATCCGGGATCCTCTGCCGTCCGCCCCCACCACCACGACCGTCTCGATCACCCGTCCGTCGGCGAGGGTGACGTGCATGGCACCGCCGGCACGGCCGATGCTGGCCACCTCGCCCTGCAGGAACGACGCGCCGCCGGCGTAATCGACGAAGGCCTCCAGGAGGCTCCGACGCAGGGTCACGTGCTCGACCCCTGCCCCGAACGGCTGCCCGCCATGCGCAGCGCTGTCATACTGCACATGACCGCCCCCGGCGACATCGGCCACCGCAACCCGCTCGATCGCCGCGGTCTGTGGGCCTACCCTCGACCAAGCGCCGAGCCGCCGGAACAGCGCGACACTGCCAGCCAGCAGGGCCAAGGTCCGCCCATCGGAGCGAGCCTCGACGATGGAGCTTCGAGGCTGGCGCTCGACCAGCAGGACGGAGACGCCCGCTGCGGCCAGCGCACCACCCAGCAGCAGGCCGGCATGGCCTCCACCCACAATCAAGACTTCGGCGCGCGCTCGGTCGCTCATCCGCTGCTTGTTGCCCTAGCCGCTACCCGGCGTCCAGTTCCACTCAGGCCGGTACCGCCGTGAACAGCTCGAGCTCGATCGGATCGTTGACCCGTCGGAGCAACGCCGCCTTCAGCTTCTGCAGGGCACGGTGCTCGATCTGCCGCACCCGCTCCTTGCTGATCCCCAGTCGTACGCCGAGTTCCTCCAGCGTGCGCCCTTCCTCGGTCAGCCGTCGCTCGCGGATGATCGTCTGCTCGCGCTCGCTGAGCTCGGCCAAAGACGAATTGAGCCAGATCGACCGTTGCCGGCTGTCGTGGTTGAGGGTCGCATTCTCCTCCGGGCTTGGACGGTCATCGGTGAGGAAGTCCTGCCAGGCATCCTCGCCGGATGGGCTGACGGTGGCATTCAGCGACTGGTCGCCGCCCATCAGCCGCATTTCCATCGCCTCGACCTCGGTCACGTCAACTGCCAGCTCCTGGGCGATGTAGGCTTTGCCGGCCTCGTTCAGATGACCGTAATGCCCGTCGTCGATCTTGGCGCGAAGACGTCGCAGGTTGAAGAACAGCGACTTCTGCGCGGCGGTGGTGCCAGTGCGGACCACCGACCAGTTGCGCAGGATGAAGTCCTGCATGGCGGAACGGATCCACCACGCCGCATAGGTTGAAAACCGCACGTCACGCTCGGGCTCGAACCGTGCCGCCGCCTGCATCAGGCCAACCACGCCCTCCTGCACCAGATCCGCCATCGGCAAACCATAATTCTTGAACCTACTGGCCGTGCTGATCACGAGACGCATATAGGCAGTGGTCAGCTCGTGCAGGGCCCGCTCGTCGCGCTGCGCACGCCACCGACGGGCGAGATCGAGTTCGTGTTGACGCGACAAGAGGGGCGCATTCATCGACTGCCGAATCAGGCGGCGGTGTGCCTGTTGCGTGTCGATGGTTTGGCTCATCGCCATGAGACCTGCCTCCGTTTGCATCACGTGGTGCCGACTGCTCCAGCGATGAACATTTCATCGCAGGCTCGGTGCCCACACGAAATGCGATACGGCGTCGATTTCCCGGCAGATCAGCCAGTACACGCCAATTTGACCAGCGCCCCGGCCGATCGTAGGACGGCCTGGGAGCAGCGGACAGGTGGTCAGACCCATGGTCGCGACAGCGAAACTATCGGCAAGGGTTCGAATCTACGGTAGAGTTCAGGGGGTATGGTTTCGGGCATGGACGGCGCGCGAAGCTGCCCAGCTCGGCCTGGACGGTTGGGTCCGCAACCGAGCCGACGGTTCCGTCGAGGCGGTGTTTCAAGGCTCCCGGACCGCGGTGGCGGCAATGATCGAGCGTTGTGGGCATGGGCCGCCGGCCGCTCGGGTCGATCGGATCGAGCAGACAGTGGAACTGGAGCCGGTGCCGACGGGTTTCGTGCAGAAGTCGAGCTGTTGAGCAGAAGCACGGATTTATTGGGACAAGATGGTGATGATGCCGCGTAAGGAAATTCTGAAGGGGTCCTGCCTTCTGCCGGCGACCCGTCGTCGGGCGACGGGTTGGTTGCTGGCCGGTGCTGCTACAGGCTTCATCCTTCGAGGCGTACCGGCCATGGCGGCGCCGATGGCGGTCCCTCCCAATGCCCTCTTCGACGTCTATCGCAAAGGCAGCCGAATCGGCCTCCACGAGATGCGGTTCGAGCCCAATGGCGCGGGGCTGTCCGTGTCGAGCCGGGTGGAGCTGGCGGTGAAAATGGCCTTCGTCACGGTCTACAGCTACCAGCAGACCGGGCAGGACGAGTGGCAGGATGGTGTGTTGGTACGCACCCGCATCGACACCAACGACGACGGCAAGAAGACGGTAGTGGAAGCCGAGGTCCGGGCGGAGAAGCTGGCGGTGCAGGGGCCGACCGGTTCCTATGAGACGGCTCTCGGCTCGATGACCGACCTGAGCTTCTGGAACGATGCGATCACCCGTGGCCCGCCGCTGATCGACAGCCAGACCGCCGAGCTCATCCACATGGCCGTTCAGCCCGACACCGTCGAGACGATCCAGGTCCTTGGCCGACCCGTCGAGACACGGCGCTACGCCATGGCCGCGACCAAGGGGCGCTCGGGCACGGTCTGGTACGATTCGGCCAACAAGCTGGTGAAGGCGATCGTGGTCACCCGGGGCGAGACCTTGGGTTACGAGCTGGCCGCCTAGGACGGCAGCAGCCGCAGGCCGTCCGGGCCGGCCGCCACATAGCCGCGGTCGGTGAGCTTGAGATGCGGGATCACCGGAAGGGGCAGAAACGCCAGCTGCAGCAGTGGCTCCATCATGCTGCAGCCGCAGGCGGCGGCAGCGGCACGCAGCGGCTTCAGTCGGGATTCCACGAAGCCAAAGCTGCGATCGCTCATCAGGCCGGCCACCGGCAGCGGCAGATCGGCCAGAACGGCGCCGTCGCGCACCACGACCGCCCCACCTTGCAGACCGATCAGATGATTCACCGCTGCGGCCATGTCGGCCGTGTTGTCGCCCGCGACGATCAGATTGTGGCTGTCATGGCCGATGCTGGAGGCGATGGCGCCGTGCATGGCCCCGAAGCCGGTCACCAGGCCTTTGCCGATATTGCCGTTGCGGCCGTGCCGCTCCAGCACCGCCAAATTCAGGACGGGCTCGGTGCATGCTCCCAGCGTCAGGTGATCCGTGATCAGCGACAACGCGCGCGCCCCGATGACGGGCGTAGCGTCGTGGGGCCGGAAGGCCAGCAGGTCCGCATCGACGGGGTGGCGCTGCACCGAGCCATAGCCGACCGGCGCCGGGTGGCTTCGGCCAGCGAACAGTGCCGGCTCGACGAGACGGCCGCCGCAGACCGTCTGCGCGACCGCCACCGTATTCAGATCATCGAGTAGCACGAGATCGGCGCGGTAGCCGGCCGCGATCACGCCGCGGTCGCCGAGACTGAAAGCCATGGCGGCCGCCAGCGAGGCCGCCCGATAGACCGCGAGCACCGGTGCGCCGGCTTCGATCGCCTTGCGCATCGCGGCGTCGATATGCCCTTCCTCGACGATCTCCAGCGGATTGCGGTCGTCGGTGCAGAAAGCGATACGCGGCCAGGTGAGATCGGTCAGCAGTGGCGCCAGCGCGGTCACGTTCTTGGCGATCGAGCCCTCGCGCATCAGAACGATCATGCCCTTGGCCAGCTTCTCCCGAGCTTCCTCCAAGGTCGTGCACTCGTGGTCGGTACGGATGCCCGCCGCCAGATAGCCGTTGAGCGGCAGGCCGCGGAGCAGCGGCGCATGGCCATCGACGTGGCCACCGGCGAAAGCCTCGAGCTTGGCCAGAAGCCCCGCATCCTTGGCGAGCACGCCGGGGAAGTTCATCACCTCGGCCAGGCCCAGGGCCGCCGGGTGGGCACGCAGGGGCAGCAGGTCGGCCACCTCCAGCCGTGCGCCCGCCGTCTCTAGCTCGGTCGCCGGTACGCAGGAGCTGAGGTTGACGCGCAGCGTCATGGCGAGGCTCTCGCTCGCCTGCAGAAAATAGCGGATTCCCGCCACGCCCAGCACGTTGGCGATCTCGTGCGGATCGCAGATGGCGGTGGTCGTGCCGCGGGGCAGCACACCCTGCTCGAACTCGGCCGGCACGACCAGCGAGCTCTCGATGTGGAGGTGGGTGTCGATGAAGCCCGGCGCCACCACCCGTCCCCGGGCGTCGATCTCCCGCTGGCCCCGATAGGTATCGTGGGTGCCGACGATGCGATCGCCGCAGATCGCGATGTCGCCCGGATCGATGGTGCCGGTTGCCGTGTTCAGGATCCGTGCGTTCTTGATCACGAGATCGGCCGGCTCGCGACCCGCCCCCTGGTCGATTCGCCGCCCCAGCTCCCTACGCGCCGCCGCTCCCGACATCAGCTGGCACCTTTCCCGTCGCCGACCAGACGCATGAAGGTCGCGAGGTCGATATTCGAGCCGCACACGAGGACACCGACCCGGTGCCCGGCCAGATGCTCACGCAGCGGGCCGAGCAGGGCTGCCATCGCCGCGGCACCAGCAGGCTCCAGTACCAGCTTCAGCGAATCGAAGGCCAGCCGCATCGCCTCGACCATCGCTGCATCGTCGAGACGCACGATCTCGTCGACGACCTGCCGGCTCACGCCGAAGCTGTAGGGCAGCGCATAGGGCGCACCCAGGCTGTCGGCAATGGTCGCCACGCGCTCGATTCGCTGCGGGCTGCCGGCGGCAAAGCTGCGCCACATGCTGTCGGCGCCCAGCGGCTCGACGCCGAAGACCTTACAGGTCGGGTGCGACTGCTTGACCGCACTGCCGACGCCGGCGATGAGCCCGCCGCCACCGATGGGCACGATGACGGCGTCCAGGTCGCCGGCCTGCTCCAGCCACTCGAGGCCGAGCGTCGCCGTACCCTGCGCCGTCCGCGGTCCCTCGTAGGGATGGACGAACGTCCGTCCTTCGTCGGCCTCGATGCGCTTGGCGGTCTCGAACGCCGCGGCGACATCGGTCACGACGACGACCTCCCCGCCATAGCGGCGGACCTTGTCGACACGGGCCGGATTGGCCGAGGCGAACATTACCAGTTTGGCCGGAATGCCCAACTCGCGCGCCGCCCAGGCGGTGGCGATGGCATGGTTGCCGGCGCTCACGGCCGTGACGCCGCGTGCCAGCATCCCGGGCGGCAGGTTGAGCATCACCGCCAGCGCACCGCGGGGCTTGAAGGAGCCGGTGTGCTGGAACAGCTCAAGCTTGAGGTTGAGGCGCGTTCCGGGCGGCAGCCGGTCACGAACCTCCGGGCCATCCCAGTCCAGGACCGGCGTTCGCGCGAGGCGACCGGCCAGCTGGTCGGCTACGGCCCGGATCTCGGGCAGGGTCGGGGGTACGGCCTCGCTGGACAACACTCTGCGCTCCGCGGACGATCGGGTCGCAGTCAGGCATAGGCGATCTCGTCGCCGACCGCACGCATCCCGAGAGCAGAGTCGGTGTTGTGGACCCGCCTGGGGTGACGCGCGCTCGCAGGTGCGCAGCCGCCGGAGCTGAGCCCCAGGCTAGGCGCGCGCGCGCCGCGGCGCCCGCGTTGACGCGGGTCGAGGTGCGATCCGGTGTTCGGCACGAAGGACAGCCTCCAGCCCGACCGTACCGCTCGCCACGATGCTCATGGTTGGTGGCGGCTCGGGCGCAGCAGCTGGCTGCAGCCCAGGACTCGTGCTGGCGCCGAGCAATTGCTGCATCCGGTCATAGCGACCGCGCAGTCGCGAGAGTACCGCTGCACGGCCATTTTCATTCTCGGCCATCGTGGCTCGATCCCCGTCAGCCCTATGTGACGGTTACAAGCCTAGGGGGATCGAGAGTAAGAAAATGTGAGAAAACTCACATTCTGTGCTCGCCGAGAAGGCGGTTCGCTACTGCACCAGCCGGCGACCGGACGTCTTATCGAACACATGCACCTGATCGAGTTGTGGCTCGAGGCCGATCTGCTCACCCGGGGTGAGCTGATGACGTTCGCGGAACACGGCCTTGCACTCGACCCCGGCGATCCGCGTCACCACCAGCGTCTCGGCACCGGTCGGCTCGACCACGATGACCTCGGCCGGCAATGCCTCGCCAGGTCCCCGAAAATGCAGATGCTCCGGCCGGATGCCATAGACGATCTCGGCCGCATCGCGCAGCTCCGCACCGTCGGGCAGCGGCAGTTTGGTCCCGTCCGCGGCGACGGCGACCGGCGGGCCACCGTTCCGATGCACCTTGGCATTGATGAAATTCATCGCCGGCGAGCCGATGAAGCCGGCGACGAACAGGTTGACCGGGCGATCATAGAGTTCCAACGGCGCACCCAGCTGCTCGACCACGCCATGCTGCATCACGACGATCCGATCGGCCATGGTCATGGCCTCGATCTGGTCATGGGTCACGTAGATGGCCGTGGTCTTCAGGCGCTGGTGCAGCTCCTTGATCTCGGTACGCATCTGGACGCGCAACTTGGCGTCGAGATTGGACAAAGGCTCGTCGAACAGGAACACCTGGGGGTCGCGGACAATGGCGCGCCCCATGGCCACGCGCTGTCGCTGACCGCCGGAGAGCTGGCGCGGATAGCGGTCGAGCAGCACATCAAGACCCAGAATCGAGGCCGCCCGACCGACCCGCTCATCGATCAGCGACTGCGCCGCCTTCGCCAGCTTCAGCGAGAACGCCATGTTCTGACGCACGGTCATGTGCGGGTAGAGCGCGTAGTTCTGGAAGACCATGGCGATGTCGCGGTCCTTCGGTGGAACCCGATTGACCACCCGCCCCCCGATGGCGATGTCGCCGGAGGTGATTTCCTCGAGGCCAGCCACCATCCGCAGCAGGGTCGACTTGCCGCAACCCGAAGGCCCGACCAGGACAACGAATTCGCCATCCGGAATGTCGATCTCGACCGCATGGAGAATGTGCGTGCTACCGAAATACTTGTCGACCTTGCGGATCTCGACCGACGCCATCTGCCTCTCCCGCTTCGGCGCCTGCTCGCGCCCGTTCTCGTTCGCGACATGGCCGGTCATCGGCCCGATCGCGGCCGGATGATGGACTCGCCTCGCCGGCAGCGCAATCCAGCACTGAAGCACGGACACCATGTTGCCGGCCAACGACACGCTGCCGGCATCCACGGCGTGAGAGGTCTCAGTCGCGCAGATCGTCCCACAACTCCTTCACCTTGGCGAAGAAGCCTTCCGACTCGGGATGCTGCTGCTTGGCGTCGGCACCGCCCGACTCTTCGAATTCACGCAGCAGCTCCTGCTGCCGCTTGGTCAGGTTGACCGGCGTCTCGACCACGATCTCGACGAACATGTCGCCGCGGGCATGGCCGTGTAGCTCGGACATCCCCTTGCTGCGCAGCCGGATCTGCTTGCCGGACTGGGTGCCGGCAGGCACGGCGATGCGCAGTCGCCGCCCCTCGATGGTCGGCACCTCGACCTGGCCCCCCAGGGCCCCGGTGACCATCGGGATCGGGACCCGGCAGAAGATGTTGGCACCTTCGCGCCGGAACATCCGATGCGCGGCTACGGTGACGAAGATGTAGAGATCGCCCGGCTGGCCGCCACGGATGGCGGCCTCGCCCTCGCCGGACAGGCGAATGCGGGTGCCATCCTCGACCCCGGCCGGGATATTGACCGCCAGCGTCTTCTCCCGCTGCTGGACGCCGCTGCCGCCACAGCTCTTGCAGGGATTCTTGATCACCCGCCCCGCGCCCTGGCAGGTCGGGCAGGTCCGCTCGACCGTGAAGAAGCCCTGCTGGCTGCGCACGCGGCCGGCGCCGCGACAGGTGGGGCATCCCGCAGGCTCGCTGCCGGCCTCGCTGCCGGTGCCGCTGCAGCTCTCGCAGGCCACCGCCGTCGGCACCCGGATCTGCGCCCGCTTGCCGGCGAACGCCTCTTCCAGCGTGATCGTCAGATTGTAGCGCAGATCGGCGCCACGGGCCGAGCCGCCGCGGCCACCACGGGCCCGGCCATTGCCAGCGCCCCCCATGAAGTCGCCGAACAGGTCGTCGAAGACATCGGCAAAGCTGGTGAAATCGAACCCGGCGCCGGCGGCGCCGCCACGGGCGCCGGCCATGCCCGCCTCGAAGGCCTGATGCCCGAACTGGTCGTAGGCAGCCTTCTTCTGCGGATCGCGCAGCACCTCGTAGGCCTCGTTGACCTCCTTGAAGCGCGCCTCCGCCGACTTGTCCCCCGGATTCCGGTCCGGATGATGTTCCTTGGCCATCCGGCGGTAGGCGTTCTTGATATCCGCCTCGGAGGCCGAGCGGTTGACGCCCAGAAGCTCGTAATAGTCACGCTTGGCCATGACGGAGATCGCTACCTTCGCGGTTCGTATCGGTTCCTAGACGGCACGAGGCCGACCGGGCTTCTCGCCCGGCCGGCCCTCGCACGCGACCACGCTGACCGCGGTCCGAATCAAGCCGACTTCTTGCGGTCGTCGTCGACCTCTTCGAATTCGGCGTCGACGACACCTTCGCCCTGCTTGGACGACGGTGCCTCGCCCCCGGCCTCACCGGTGGCGGCCTGGGCCTTGTACATGGCCTCGCCGAGCTTCATCGACACCTGGGCCAGGGCCTCGGTCTTGGCGCGGATGGCCTCGGGATCCTCGCTGTCGATCACCGCCTTGAGGGCGGCCACCGCCTGCTCGATCTCCGCCTTGTCCGCAGCCGCGACCTTGTCACCGAACTCGGCCAGGCTCTTCTCGGTCGAGTAGATCAGGCTGTCGGCGTGGTTCTTGGCCTCGATCACCGCCTTGCGCTTCTTGTCTTCCTCGGCGTTCTCGGCCGCTTCGCGGACCATCTTCTCGACCTCGGCCTCGCTCAGGCCGCCCGACGCCTGGATGCGGATCGTCTGCTCCTTGCCGGTCGCCTTGTCGGCGGCCCGGACATTGACGATGCCGTTGGCGTCGATGTCGAAAGTGACCTCGATCTGCGGCAGGCCGCGCGGTGCCGGCGGAATGCCCAGCAGATCGAACTGGCCGAGCAGCTTGTTGTGCGCCGCGAGTTCGCGCTCGCCCTGAAAGACCCGGATCGTCACCGCCGACTGATTGTCGTCCGCGGTGCTGAACACCTGGCTTTTCTTGGTCGGGATCGTCGTGTTGCGGTCGATGATCCGCGTGAACACGCCGCCAAGGGTCTCGATACCCAGCGACAGCGGGGTGACGTCGAGCAGGAGGACGTCCTTGACCTCGCCGGCTAGGACCGCACCCTGGATCGCGGCACCGATCGCCACCACCTCGTCCGGGTTGACGCCCTTGTGCGGCTCCTTGCCGAAGAACTGCTTCACGGTTTCGACGACCTTGGGCATCCGGGTCATGCCGCCGACCAGGATGACCTCGCTGATGTCGCCGGCCTTGAGGCCCGCATCCTGCAGCGCCTTCCGGCACGGCTCGACCGTCTTCTGGATCAGGTCCTCGACCAGCTGCTCGAGCTTGGCGCGGGTGATCTTCATCGTCAGATGCTTGGGGCCCGAGGCATCCGCCGTGATGAACGGCAGGTTGATCTCGGTCTGCATCGTCGAGGACAGCTCGATCTTCGCCTTCTCGGCCGCCTCTTTCAGGCGCTGCAGCGCCAGGCGGTCGTTGCGCAGGTCGATCCGGTTCTCTTTTTTGAACTCGTCGGCCATGTAGTCGATAATGCGCTTATCGAAGTCCTCGCCGCCGAGGAAGGTGTCACCGTTGGTCGACTTCACCTCGAACACGCCGTCGCCGATCTCGAGCACCGAGACGTCGAACGTGCCGCCACCGAGGTCGTAGACCGCGATGGTCTGGTTGTGGCCCTTCTCCATGCCGTAGGCGAGTGCTGCCGCGGTCGGCTCGTTGATGATCCGCACCACGTCGAGCCCGGCGATCTTGCCGGCGTCCTTGGTCGCCTGCCGCTGGCTGTCGTTGAAGTAGGCCGGAACGGTGATGACCGCCTTCTCGACCGGCATGCCGAGATAGCGCTCGGCCGTCTGCTTCATCTTCTTGAGGATCTCGGCGCTGATCTGGGCCGGCGCCTTCTTCTCGTCGCGTACCTGGACCCACGCGTCGCCATTGTCGGCCTTGACGATCTTGTAGGACACCATGTCCATGTCCTTGCGGACGACAGGATCCTCAAACCGGCGGCCGATCAGCCGCTTGACCGCGAACAGCGTGTTCTCGGGGTTGGTCACCGCCTGGCGCTTCGCCGGCATACCGACCAGAACCTCGCCGTCTTCCGTGTAAGCCACCATCGAGGGGGTCGTACGCATGCCCTCCTCGTTCTCGATCACCCGAACATTCTTGCCTTCCATGATGGCAACGCAGCTGTTCGTCGTGCCGAGATCGATACCAATGATCTTGCTCATTCCAACCTCTCGCGTGAGACGCGAAAAACCTCGTCCAGGGGAGGGCGCAGCCGGCGAGGGGGAACTCGGACCGGTAGCAGGCAGCGGAGCGCCCCGCGTGCCACGCATATAAGAACCGCTACAGGCGCCTGCAACGGCGGGGCCGGCGAGGAAACGCAGCCTGTGCCACCTCCGCGTGGGCGGGAGAGGCCGTCAGCCGGTGCGCTGGGCGAGATCGGCGATCCGGCCGCTGACGGTTTCCAGCACATCGGCCAGCAGGCTCTCGTCCTCGGCCTCCACCATCACCCGGATGAGGGGCTCGGTGCCGGAGGCCCGCACCAGCAGCCTGCCGCTGCCGTGCAGCCGGGCCTGCTCGTGCTCGAGCAGGCTGACGATCTCCGGCGTGCCAAGATCCAGCCGTCGTTGCGTCCGCACGTTGCGCAGGCGCTGCGGCACCGGCGTGAACACGCGGGTGACCTCCGACGCGGGGCGATCCTGTCGGCGGAGCACCGCCAGCACCTGCAGCGCCGCCAGCAGGCCGTCGCCGGTGGTGGCGAAGTCGGAGAGAATGATGTGCCCCGACTGCTCGCCGCCGACGTTGCAGCCGTCGGCCCGCATCCGCTCGACCACGTAGCGGTCGCCGACCTTGGTGCGCAGCAGCGACAGGCCCAGACCCGCCAGATGCTTCTCCAGCCCGAGATTGGACATGACCGTCGCCACCACGGCATCGCCACGCAAGCGCTGATCGGCCTGCCAGCTGCCGGCAATCAGCCCCAAAGCCTGGTCACCGTCGATCAGGTTGCCGCGCTCGTCGACGAGCACGACACGGTCCGCGTCACCGTCCAGCGCCACCCCGAGGTCGGCGCCCTCGGCCAGCACCGTCTCCCGCAGCCGCCCGGGCTCGTTCGAGCCGCAGCCGTCGTTGATGTTGAGGCCGTTGGGGGTGGTGCCCAGCCGGATCACCTCGGCGCCGAGCTCGAAGAACAGGTCGGCCGCCAGGTGGTAGGCGGCGCCATTGGCGCTGTCGCAGACGATCTTCAGGCCCTTGAGGGTCAGCCCCTTGGGAAAGCTGCTCTTGAGGTTCTCGATGTAGCGGCCGCGGGCATCGTCGATCCGCTTGGCCCGCCCGAGATCGGCAGGGCCGGCCAAGCCGTTGGCCGGGCTCGCCGCCATCAGCTCCTCGATCTCGATCTCGATGGCATCGGAGAGCTTGAAGCCGTCCGGGCCGAACAGCTTGATCCCGTTGTCGTGGAACGGGTTGTGCGATGCCGAGATCATCACCCCCAGATCCGCGCGCAGCGAGCGGGTCAGGAAGGCCACGGCCGGCGTCGGCATGGGGCCCACCAGCATCACGTCCATGCCGGCCGAGACGAATCCGGAGGTGAGCGCCGGCTCGAGCATGTAGCCGGAGAGGCGTGTATCCTTGCCGATCACCACCCGGTGGCGATGCGCGCCACGCTGGAACAGCCGTCCGGCGGCCTTGCCAAGAGACAGGGCGACCTCGGCCGTCATCGGATGAGTGTTGGCCAGACCCCGCACGCCGTCGGTACCAAAAAGCCGCCGCTCCATTCGTCACTCCTATCAATCAGTCGCATAACTCTATGCCACAATAATGGCGCCCACGGACGATGGGGAACTACCAGCATACTCGAAGATGTGTTTCGGCACTCGCCCTCTTGTCCTGCCGACATTCCCCGCGCAGGCTGCGGCAATGACCGAGGATGACGTTTCCACGCCTGACCAGCCCCGCGCCCAGGACCCGCGCAGGTACGGCGGCAACCACCGCCCGGCCAGCTACGCGCCGACGGTGGCGCGGCTGCGGCGCGGGTTGCCGGCACTGCCGACGGATCGGCGCGGCCGGGCCAGGGTGGGTGCCGACACATGGCGCGGCGTCCTGCTCGACCTCGAGCGCTAGCCGCCGGCGAAACCCTGTAGCACGTTGACGGTGTTGATCCCGATCTGCTCGACGGCGTACCCGCCTTCCATCACGAACAGGGTCGGAAGCCTCAGCTTGGCGATGCGGTCGCCGTAGGTGGTGAAGTCGTCGCTCCTCAGCTTGAACCTCGAGATCGGGTCGGCCTCGTAGGTGTCCACCCCCAGCGACACCAGCAGCACGTCCGGAGCATAGTCCGCCAGTCGGGCGCAGGCGTCCTCGAGCGCTTCAGCCCAGTCGGAAAAGCCCGTGCCTCCCGGTAGCGGGTAGTTCTTGTTGTAGCCCTCGCCGGCACCGACGCCGACCTCGTCGGCCCAGCCGAGGAAGAACGGAAATTCCTCCCGCGGATCGCCGTGCAGCGACAAAAACAGCACGTCGGGGCGGTCATAGAACATGGCCTGGGTGCCGTTGCCGTGGTGGTAGTCCACGTCGAGGACCGCCACCCGCTCCGCCCCGCCATCGATCAGGAATTGCGCGGCGATCGCGGCGTTGTTGAGAAAGCAGTAGCCGCCATAGAGATCGGCCGCCGCATGATGCCCGGGCGGGCGGCAGAGCGCGAACACCGCAGGCTCGGTGCCTTCGGCCAGCAGCTTGGCCGCGGTCAGCGCGACATCGGCGCTGGACCGGGCCGCGGCCCAGGTGCCGGCGGTGATCGGCGTGCCGGCATCGAAGCTGTAATAGCCCATCTGCCCGTCGATCCGCTCAGGGCGGACCTGGCGCAGCTGCCGGGTCGGCCATACCCACGGCAGCGCGTCGTCGGTGCGCCCGGTGGCCGTCCACTGCTCCCAGGCGGTTTCCAGGAACTCGACGAAGTCCGCGGTGTGCACCCGCTCGACCGGCCCGCGCGGGAACGGCTGCGGCGGCACGATCGGGCCGAGCCCGACTTTCAGGACGCGGTCGCGGATCAGAAACGCCCGGCGCGGCATCTCGAAGCAAGGCAGCAGCTTGCCGTCCACCAGCTCGACCTTGCCGTCCTGCAAAGCGTGATCCTCGGAGTACACGGTCAGCATGGGCACGGTTCCCAAGGCGGATTGCACGGCAAGCACGGCACCGAAGTGATGTCACCCGCTACCGGGTCAGCCTCAGCGCCATCAGCGCCATGTCGGCCAAGTCGGTAACCCTGGCAATATACGGGTCGGGAAGCGCAAGAACCGCGTCACGATCGCCCAGGGCCGCGCGTTCCAGCACCGTGATGAAATGGTTCAGGCGGCGTCGATGCACGCCGCACAGCTCCTGCAATGGATCGGTGAGGAGGCCGATGAAGGTCGCCGTCAGCGCGAAGCAGACCATGGCCACCACCGTCGTGCATATGGTCCGTGCCCAGCTGGCATCGGCCGGGAACCAGCCGAAATAGATGGCCCCGGCCCACGGCCCGAGCCAGAACCCGGCGATGGCCTCCTCCTGCGCCATGTGCCTGGCCAGCAGCGGCCCCAGCGAGATGGCACTGGGCGTGAGCGCGTGCACCAGCAGCAGGCCCACCGTGATGGCGGTGACCGCGGCGGCGAGCTCGGCCACGGCGTTGCGGGCCGAGAGATACTCCGCGATCAGATGGCGGGCACGCTCGCGCCATTGCGGCACTGACGCCGTCTCGGCCGCACCCAGCAGCTCGTTCAGCACGAGGTCGGCCACGCGCTGCGATACCCGGGTCTCGACGAACAGCTCGCGGCGCGCAAGTGCTGTGCCCAGGCTGCGCTGCCCGAACACGCGGCAGAGCAGGGCGCCGAGGCGCAGAGCGAACGCCGGCGCCACCAGCAGCACGTTGAGCGGCGCCAGCAGCAGGTCGAGGCCCAGGGCATGCCGATGCAGCCGCAGCGTGCCGGCAAGACGGAAATGCCGGGCGGTAAACGCGGGAATACGCGCCCGGCACGCAGCGAAGTAGGCCGACACCACTCCGCCGTCCGTTTCGGCCACGGGGCACCCGGCGGTCATGCGCCTGCCGCGCGCGCCAGCGCCGGTGCAGCAAGAGCCTCCTCCAGGAACTCCGCCAGCCGCAGCGCCGGCGGCCCCAGGCGGCCGCGGGCACGGTGCAATGCGATCTCGGCCACGGGCAGCTCCGGCATACCCTGGCCACGATCGAGCCGGCGCAACCCGGGCTCTGCGGTGCCGGCCTTGCCCACCCCGATCGCGAGTCCGGCCGCGACCGCGGCCTCGACCGCGCCCAGGCTCGCACTCTCGTAGACTAGCCGCCACGGCCTGCCGGCACCGTCGAGGGCGGCCATCGCCCAGGCGCGGAACAGACAACCGACCGGGTACAGGGCCAGCGGCAGCACGGCAGCACGCTCCGGCACGTCGTCGGGCGGGCCGATCCAGATCGCCCGTTCCCGCCGCAGCACTTGGCCGCCGGAGGTCCCGGCGAGATGCATGGCCAGCACCAGATCGAGATCACGGCCGAGGCGCGGCAGCATCGCCCCGGTCAGCCCGGTCTCCACTTCCAGCCGCACATCCGCCGACAGGCGCTGGAACTGCCGCAGCAACGGCGGCAGGATCCGCGTGGCGTAGTCGTCCATCACCCCGAGGCGCACCGTGCCGCCAAGCGGGGCCCGGGCAAACGCCGCCGCGGCTTCGTCCGCCAGTCCCAGCATGCGCCGTGCGTAGCCGCAGAAGACCTCGCCGTCCGGCGTCAGCCGCACGGCCCTGCCGGCGCGCGTGAACAGCGCCCGCCCCAGCCGCACCTCGAGCTTCTGCACCTGCACGCTCACCGCCGACTGGGTCCGGTTCAGCGCTGCCGCCGCGCGCGTGAAGCCGCCATGCTCGGCCACCCCGAGAAACGCCCGCAGCAGTTCGGTGTCGACATCCATACATCTCATTATCGGCAAGTACGATGGAACACACAATGATTATGCGGTTCTGCGATCGAGACGGTCGCCGTAACCTCGGCGCGACGCAATTCGGGGGCAGGATGCATGCGCCGTGAGTTTCAAGGAATTGCCGCAGCCCTGCTGTCGAGTTGCCTGGGCGGTATTTCCGTCGTCGCGACACGCCATACGGTCGTCGAACTCGACCCGCTGACGCTGGCCCTGCTGCGCTACGGCATCGGTGGGCTCTGTCTCGGTGCCCTGTTCCTATGGCTGCGGTTGCCGGTGGTGGAGCGTCGGCATCGCGTGCGGATTGCTCTGCTCGGTGCGCTCTTCTTTGCTGGCTTTCCGGTCCTGTTCAACCTCGCGCTGGCCTGGACCACCGCAGCCCGTGGGGCGCTGTCCCTGACGACGTTGCCGTTGCTGACTTTGCTGCTGGCCGCGGCGATGGGGGCTGAGCCGCTGACCGTGCGCAAGCTCGCCGGCGTGCTGCTGGCCATCGCCGGCATCACCTTGGCCCTCGGTGGTGATCTGGCCAAGGCGCCGGCCGGTGCATGGCGCGGCGATCTGGTCATGCTGGCCGCTGCCGCCTGCGGCGCCCTCTACAACGTCGCCTCCCGTCCGCTGCTGCGCGTCTATCCACCCGTGGCCTTCATCACCCAGGCGATGCTCGCCGGCGCCTTGGTGCTGGCCCTGCTGGTCTTGATCGCCGGCCAGCCGGCGCGCGTGACGGGGCTGGTGGCCGCGGATTGGGCGGCCGTCGGCTATCTGGGCGTGATCGGCACCGCCCTGGCCTTCTGGCTTTGGACCTTTGCGCTCGAGCACACCACACCGACGCGGGTGGCGGTGACCGTCGCCATGAATCCGGTGGTCGCCATGGGATTGGGCTTCGTCTGGCTCGACGAGGCTCCCACCCTGGTCCTCGCGATCGGCACCGGCGCGGTCCTGGGCGGCATCCTGCTGACCGCGTGGCCGACGCCGCAGGAAAGACGGCGATCCTCTCTGGAGGCGGTGGACCGCACTTCGGCCTCATTGCGCCAAAAGACGCTGGCCCAGACCGAACAGGGAAGCCCGTGGGAGATCAGCCGCCCGACGGCACGACCAGATTGAGCCAGGCCAGTGCCACGGCCAAGGACAGGACCGTTATCGGGACGCCGCATTTGGCATGCTCGAAGAAGCCCAATTGCACGCCGACTTCCCCGGCCCGTTCCACGGTGATGATGTTGGCGAGGCTGCCGACGATGAACAGGTTGCCGGCCAGGGTGGAGACCAGGGCCAGGAAGTAGAACAGTTGTGGGTCGGTATGCGGCAGCAGCTGCAGCAGCATGACCACCAGCGGCACGTTGCCGATGGTGTTCGACCCGACGATGACGGCCGGCCCCAGCACCCATGGGCTGGTGAGCGGCATGCCGGCATTTTCCAGCGCTGCCACCAGCACGGATGGAATTCCCGTGACGTCGAAGGCGTGGGTCACCACGAACAGGGCGGCGAACAGGACGAGCAGGTGCCAATCGACCAGGCCGAGGATCCGCCGCGTCGAGAGGCGGCGGCTGATCAGCAGGATCCCCGCCACCAGCAGCACGCCCTCGGTTCGCGGCAGCGGGGTCGCGAACAGGATCAGGAGCACGATGGTGGCGAGAACCGCCTTGATCAGGCCCGCCCGGTCCAGCTGGCTCCTTGGGGCGGACTCCACCGCGCCATGCTGCACACGTGGATCCTGGCTCACGAGTCTGCCGCGCCACACGACCAGCACCACCAGATAGGAAATGACCAGCGCCGCCACCGCCGGCGGCCCGCAGACCGCGAGGAACGCCAGAAAGTCCAGCTGCCCCGCCTGCCCGATCAGGATGTTCTGCGGATTGCCGATGATCGTGGCGGCGGAGCCCGCATTGGCGGCAGCGGTCAGCGCGATAAGGTAGGGCTTGGGGCTGAGACCACGGCGTAGCAGGCCGGTGGCCAGCATCGGCGTCATCGCAAAGACGACGACGTCGTTCGCGAGCACGGCCGACAGCACCCCGCTGATCGCCACGATGAGCGCCAGCAGCGCCGCCGGCCCGAGTGCGGCGCCGGCGATCCGACGCGAGCACCAGGCGTAGAAGCCGGAGGACGCATACTGGGCCGACAGCACCATCAAGCCGAACAGGATGACCAGCGTCGGTACGTCGATGGCGGCGCGGACCTCCTCGCCGGTCACCGCACCGCAGAGGATCAGCACGATCGCACCCACGAGGGCGATGCCGGTGCGGTCGAGCATCAGGCCGGGCCAGCGCCCCAGGGCCATGCCCAGATAGACGCAGACGAACACCGCCGTGACCAGCTCCATCATCTGCCGCGGACCCCGCCGCCGTCGTCGGCGAAGGTCATCGGGCCTGTGGGGCCTGTGCTTCCGCCGTTGTCGCCGGATCCAGCGCGCGGCCCAGATAGTCGTACATTTGCGGCCGCCACAGATGCCAGAGGTGATCGAGCTCGGCCACGGGGTCGCCGTCGGTCCAATCGATGCGCAGGTCCGCGAGCGGCCAGGGTTCGTGTTCCGCGATCACCAGCCCGGCCGCACGGACCGGGCCCGTCCCACCCTCGGCCACCGCGGCCCGCAGTGCGGCGAGAATGCGGTCGCCAAGCTGTCCCGGTGCTTTGAGAAAGGCCGAGACCATCGCCGCCGGCAAGCCGCGATCGACCAGCCGGTTTCCCACCACGGCACATCCCTGCCCTTCGGCATCGGCGGACAGCCCGATCGAGCGGCGGCCCGTATGGACCGCCGTCAGTCCCTGGGCATTGACGAGTGCTACCTGACGGTACTCGAAATTCTCCTCGGTTCGCGACAAGGCGCGAATCACCGCGTCGGGGCCATAGCCGCTGGCGACGAGGTCGAGAGCCGCCGGGCCCAGCCGCGGATCGGACATGCTCTGGACGGCCGCGGCACCCACCTGCGCGCGCACGAAGCAGCAGCGCGAGGTTACCGCCATCAGCGACGACACCACGCCGAGGCCGAGCTGCCCCGTCTCCGGGCAGTGCGCGAGAAGGGTGCAGGTCATCCGCGCGTCCGCGTGTGCGGGTCAGAGACCCTTGCAGAGCCGTAGCGCATCATAGATGGCAGCATGAATGTTGCGCGAGCTGACGGCATCGCCGATCCGATAAAGAAGATAGCTGCCGTCCGGGTTGAGCTCGGGCTCCACGGCGGCGCCTTGCGCCAGACCCTCGACGTCGACCGCACCGCCATTCGTCGAACCATCCTTCAGGGCCAGGTACAGCTCGTCGGCCGGCAACGTCCCGTGCTCGACCACGACATGGTCGACCACCCGCTCGACCGCGGCTTCGGCATACTCGTTCCAGAACGCGGCGACCAGTCGGTTGCCGTCACGGCGGACCGAGCGCAGCTCCAGGTCGGGGGTGAGCTTGACCTCGTGGCGGTAGAGCTCACGCAGATAGTTCGGGAAGTTGGTGGCCCCGACCTCGAAGCCGATCATGCGGTCGGGTGTGACGACCTCCACGGCCGCCCCCTTCTTCGCCAGCATGACGGCCGTCGACGGGCCCTGGTGCCAGCCGTGGTCGTCATAGAGCACCACGCTGCCGCCCAGCTCGGCATAGCCACCCAGCACGTCCCAGACACTGCTGACCAGATCCTCCCCGGCCTCGAGGAAGCTCGTGTCCGGCAGACCGCCGGTGGCGACGATCACCACATCCGGCGCCAGCGCCAGCACGTCGTCGGCCTCGGCGTAGGCGTTGAAGCGGACCTCCACCCCCAGGATCTCGAGCTCGGCGGCGAGCCAGCCCGCGATCCCGGCGATCTCCTCGCGCCCGGGCGCCTTGGCCGCGAGATTGATCTGGCCGCCCAGCCGATCGGTCGCCTCCAGCAGCACCACCTCGTGCCCGCGCAGCTTTGTCACCCGCGCCGCCTCCATCCCGCCGACCCCGCCGCCGACGACGACGACCTTGCGGCAGGCGCCGGCCGTGGGCGGCACCTGGTGCGGCATGGTGGCCTCGCGGCCGGTGGCGGCGTTGTGGATGCAGAGCGCGTCCTTGCCCTGGTAGATCCGGTCGATGCAGTAGCCCATCCCGACGCACGGCCTGATCCGGTGCTCCTCGTTGCGGGTGAGCTTGGCCACGATGTGCGGGTCGGCGATGTGGGCCCGGGTCATGCCGACCATGTCGACGAAACCCTGCTCCAGCGCCCAGCGCGCCGTCGAAAGATCGGGGATGCGCGAGGCCTGGAAGACGGGCTTTCCGGTGACCTCGCGGATGCGCTTGGCGAGGCCCAGGAAGGCGCCGTAGCGGTGCCCCATGCTGGGAATGGTGTAGGCGACCTCGGCGTCGGTGCCGAGCGTGCCCGCCACCACGTTGAAGAAGTCGATCAGCCCGCTACCGGCCAGGATCCGGGCGATCTCGGCGCACTCGTCCGGGTCGCGGCCGTGGGCCACGTGCTCGTCGCCGGTGAGGCGGATGCCGACCACGAAGTCCGGCCCCACCGCCTCGCGAATGGCGCCGAAGACCTCGAGCGCGAACCGGCACCGGTTCTCGATGCTACCACCATAGGCGTCGGTGCGCCGGTTGATGGCTGGCGACAGGAACTGGTCGACCAGATGACCCCAGGCGATCACCTCGACCCCGTCGAGCCCGCCTTGCCGACACCGCCGCGCACCCGCCGCGTAGCCCGCCAGCACCCGCTTGATCTCGTGCAGCTCGATCGCCTTCGGGAACGAGCGGTGCTGCCGCTCCCGTACCGGGCTCGGCGCCAGGGTCGGCAGCCAGTCCGCCACGTCGTCGCAGGTGCGCCGGCCCATGTGCGTGATCTGGCACATCAAGGCACAGTCGTGGCGGTGCACGACGTCGGCCAGTTGCTGGAACCAGGGGATGATGGCGTCGGAAGCGGCGTTGATCTGGCCGAAGGCCGAGGGGCTGTCGGGTGCGGTCGTGGTCGAGCCGCCGAACATGGTCAGCGCCAGCCCGCCCTTGGCCTTTTCCTCGTGGTACAGCCGGTAGCGTTCTTTGGGCTTGCCGTCCTCGACATAGGACGGCGCATGCGCCGTGCTCATGATGCGGTTCTTGAGGCGCAGCCCCTTGAGCTGAAATGGTTCGAGAACCGCATCGCTGGCCATGGGCGCCATCCTTGTGGGACCAATCGACGACGATGGTAGCCCCCGATTGGTCCCACGCTTGCGTCGACGCGACAATGGCAACCGGGCCTGGGCGCTCACGCCGGTGGGGGCGGGTCGTCCTCGTCGTCGAAGAGAATGCGCTCGGCGGCACCGTCGAGATCGTCGAACTGCCCGCTGCGCAGGGCCCAGAGAAACGCCACTAGCCCGAGCAGGCCCAGGAAGAGCGCGATCGGGATCAGGTAGACCAGACCTTCCATGGTGCTCAGGCCGCGCGGCGCGCGGACCAGTTCAGCCGCAGGGAGTTCAGGACGACCAGGATCGAGCTGCTCGACATGGCCACGGCTGCGATCAGCGGCGTCACCATCCCCAGGACCGCGAAGGGCACCGCCAGAAGATTGTAGGCCAGGGACAGGGCGAAGTTCTGTTTGACGAGACGGTCGGCCTGCTTCGCGACGTCGATCAGCTCCAGCACCGGCGCCAGACGGTCGCCCTGGAACACCGCGTCAGCCGCCGTCTGCGCGATGTCCACGGCTGTCGCCGGCGACAGCGACACGTGCGCGGCGGCCAGTGCCGGCGCATCGTTGAGCCCGTCGCCCACCATCAGCA
>JBATRI010000255.1:0-11545 GCA_049292515.1 Geminicoccaceae bacterium | reverse complement strand
GGCAAGGCGCGCCTCGCCGCCGGCGAGGCCATGACTCTTGCCGCCGCCGGTCGCGACGCCGTCGCGGAGGCCCGGCTGAGCGATCGCGAAGGCACGGTCGAGGGGCGCAAGCCGCAGGATCTGGTCTGGAGCGACCGGGAGCGCGAGGCGGCGCTGATCGAGGAGGAGAAGCTGCGCACGCTGTCGCGCTCGTCCGCCCAGATCACCTTTCGCGACGACAGCCGGCTGCGCCTCAATGCCAACTCGCAGGCCGTGATCCGGCGGATGCGCACCGATCCGCTGAGCCGCACCGAGGAAGCCAAGGTGAGTCTGGTCGAGGGCGATTTCTACGCCCTGCTCAGCGGCAAGAGCGAGCGCAAGAAGTTCGATCTGGAGGTGCCCGAGGTCGAGACCGACGTCGACAGCCGCAATTTCTGGGTCCGCAGCGATCCCAGCGGCTCGAAGTTCACCAACTACGACGAGGGCGCGCTGCGGGTCAGCGCCAACGGCGCCGAGGTGACGCTGGGGCGCAACGAGGGGACTTTGGTCCGCAACGGGCGCCAGCCGACCGACAAGGTCGGCATCCTCGGTGCCGTGACGCTGCAGGCGCCCGCGGACAACAGCCGGACCTTCAGCGCCGAGGCGACGCTGCGCTGGGAGCCCGTGCCCGATGCCCAGGGCTACTGGCTGGAGATGGCCTACGACCAGGGCTTCCAGCGCATGACGATGAGCCGCTGGGGCCTGAAGGACACGACCTTCGCCACCGGCCCGCTGGAGATCGGCAGCTACTACTGGCGCATCGCCGCACTCGACAAGTTCGGCCTGCCGGGGGATCGCGGCGCCGTCTGGCGGTTCGACGTGCGTGTCGACCAGACCCCGCCCTTCCTCGCCATCCGCAAGCCGGAGAGTGACCAGATCATCCGGACCACGCCCATCGACGTCGAGGGCGACACGGAGAACGGCAGCCGGGTGCGGCTGAACGGGGCCGCGGTGGAGGTCGACGCGGACGGGCGGTTCAGGGCGCAGGTCGATGCCGTCCCCGGGATGGGCGAGATCCTGCTCGAGGCCACCGACGCCGCCGGCAACGTCACCCAGCGCCGGCGAGCCTTCCAGTACGTGCCGGACGAGCAGGCGGTCCTCCGGTTCGACGACGCCATCCCGCGGCTGGCACCGCGCCACTTCGTCACCGACCGCGACGTCATCTCGCTGACCGGCACGACCGATCCCGGTGCCCAGCTGCTCCTGCACGCGGAAGGCGGGCCGCTGCGCACCTCGACCTACGCCCATGCCGACGGGCGCTTCACGCTCAACCTGCCGCTGGCGGGCGAGACCGACGCGTTCGTCATCGACGTCGTCCAGCGCTCCGGCTTCGCCACCAAGGAGACGGTCACCGTCTCCCAGGACCGCGATCCACCGGCGATCGTGCTCGAAGCACCACCGCCGACTGTGACCGCGACCGAATGGCTGCCGTTGCGCGGCCGGGCGGCGGGTGCGACGGGCCTGTGGATCAATGGCCAGCCGGTCCAGCTCATCGGCGAGGAATTCGACCGTACCGTGACGCTGACCAGCGGCCGCAACACCATCGAGCTGATCGCCGTCGATCTGGTCGGCAACCGGCGGGTCGACAGTTTCGACGTGCAGCTCGACCAGGATCCGCCGCAGCTCGTCGGCTACGAGGTCACCCCCTCGCAGGCGCAGGGCGGGGAATCGGTGCGGGTCGAGGTCCGGGCCAGCGACCCCTCCGGCCTGCGCAAGGCGGCGGCGTTCCGGATTCGCGTCGGCGAGACGGACTATGCCGATTTCCTCGAGCTCGGCGGCGACAGCGGGACCTACCGCAAGACATTGCGGCTGCCGGGTACGGCCTCCGGCCGAATCTCGCTGCGGGAAGTCGAGATCGAGGACTACGCCGGCAACAAGGCGCGTTTCACGTTCGACAGATAAGCCGGCGATCCGGCGTGGTGGGGAGACGAGCAGGATGCATCCCGACAAGAGCCGTGCCACCGGTATCCGCCTGCTGTTCGCCACCTGCGCGTCGGTGGGGGCGATCGGTCCGGCCATGGCCGAGGAGCCGCTGTCGGTGACGTACGGGCCGGTCGCCCTCACTGCCGAGGGCGACCAGGACTACCAGGAGATCATCTACCTCAGCGTCCCCGACACCACGACCGACCGGCTCTATCTGCGCGTGTTCGATGCCGACACCGGCGGCGCGTTCGACACGCAGTACGGGTCCGGCTGGAACAGCGAGGTGCGCTACGCGCTCTTCGGCGGCGATGGCGCCGCCACCCCGCCGGCAATACCGAGCACCACGAAGGCCACGAAGAAGCCTGCCGTCGACGTCGCCGGCCCGGCGATCACCGGCGGCGCGCAACTGGCCGAGGCCAGTCTCGGCGAGAATGCCGGCTTTGACGATGCCTGGCAGACGCTGGCCAGCGTGCTGCCGGCGCAGGGCGACCATGTCGGCGGGCGCTACGTCTTTCGCCTCGAGGTGACCGGCCTCTCCGGCAATGACGGCAACCTGTTCGCGGCGACGCTGAGCACGCGCGACCGGCGCGACGCCAGGCCCGACGGCCTGGAGATCACGGACTACGTCCCGACGGTGCGCATCCCCGACAAGACCCGCGCCACCGAGGTGACCTTCGCCGTGCCGGCGGACGCGCAAAGCCTGTCGGTGCACAATTTCGACGCCGCCGACGGCGAGGTCACCTTCACCAGCACCTACCGTTCGGTGCCCCTGGCGGCTTCGGGCCAGGACGAATGGCGGGCGAGCAGCATCGCGCTGCTGCCCGAGGAGCGCGGCACGACCGCGGCCATCGTCGCCAGCGGCGGCCAGGAGATACCGAACGATCTGAGCCTGTTCATCACCGACGATGCCGACCGGCTGCTGCCGATGCGCCTGCCGCCGGTAGCCGCACGTGCCAATGGCCGGCCGGTGGCCGTGGCCGACCACACGCCGCTGGCCGACTGCCTGGGCCAGGCCTTCGACGCCTCGCGCTCGACCGACCCGGACGGCGACCGGCTGCGCTACCATTGGGAGTTTGGGGACAGCGCCACCGCCGATGGTGTGGCAGCGGTGCACCGCTATGCCGCCCCCGGCACCTACCAGGGCCTGTTGCGGGTGCGAGACAGCTCGACCCAGGTCGGCAACGGCGCGGTGCTGCCGTTCGAGATCACCGTCAAGCGGCCGCCAACCGCGGCCGCCGGCCCGGACCTGCTGGTGGCTCCGGGCGAAGCGGTCACCTTCGACGGTACGGGCTCCGCGGCGGGCGACCGACCTATCGCCCGCTACAGCTGGGATTTCCAGGACGGCACGACCGCGACGGGCGTTCGACCGGTGCATGCGTTCGAGCGCTCCGGGCATTACGTCGTGACCCTGCGCGTCCAGGACGACCGGCCCGGCAGCTGCGATTCCTCGGCCGATCAGCTGGTGGTCGACGTCAACGCGCCCCCGGTGGCCGTGGCCGGGCCGCCCCGCCACGTCGCCACCGGCGAGACCGTCACCCTGGACGGCGGCCAGAGCTACGATGTCGACGGCCAGGTCGTGGGTTGGGAATGGGACCTGGGCGACGGCACCAAGGCGAGCGGCAGGACGGTCGTGCACGCCTACCCCGCTCCCGGCCGATATACGGTGACGCTGACCGTGCGCGACGGCGCCGACCTGCCCAACAGCGTCGCCACCGGCACCGCCCTGATCGTCGTCAACGACCCGCCGGTGGCGGTGGCCGGCCCGGACCACCATGCCGCGGTCGGCGAGTTGCTGGCCTTTGACGGCTCAGGGTCCACGGACCGTGACGGCAAGCTCGTCCACTATGACTGGGACTTCGGCGACGGCTCTGTCGGTGCCGGGGTCACCGTCCAATACGCCTATGATCGCCCAGGCGTGTACCCGGTAACGCTCGTCGTCACCGACGATTCCGGCAGCTCGACCAGCACCGCCACCGCTCGGGCGACGGTCACGGTCAACGCCCCGCCCGTGGCCCAGGCCGGCCCCGACCAGATCGTGACGGCTAGCGAGGTTCAGTTCGACGGGTCCGCCTCCGAGGACCCGGACGGCGCCATCGCCCGGTTCGATTGGGCCTTTGGGGACGGCGCGAGCGGCCAGGGCCCGCGCCCGGTTCACGTCTACCGCGAGCCGGGCGCCTACAACGTGCGGCTCACCGTGACCGACGATTCGGGCACCGTGCGCAGCAGCAGCTCCGATTCGCTGCGGGTGCTGGTCAATCAGGCCCCGATTGCCGACGCCGGACCCGACCAGCTCGGCGCCCCCGGCCAGGAGCTGACCTTCTCGGGCTCCGCCTCGCTCGATCCCGACGGCGACATCGCCCAGTATCTTTGGGACTTCAAGGACGGGACCACGGCCAGCGGCGAGCGGGTGACCCACAAGTTCGCGCAGCCGGGCACCTATCAGGTGCGCCTGACCGTCCACGACGACACCGGCCAGCCGGATGCGATTGACTTCGACGAGGCGGCCGTGGTCGTCAACGCCCCGCCGGTCGCCAAGGCCGGCCCCGACCTGCTGGCGGCGCCGGGCGACCCGGTCGTCTTCGACGCCTCGAACTCTTTCGACCGCGACGGTAAGATCGCCACCTATCGCTGGGACTTCAGCGACCGCGACGAGCCGGCCACGGACCGGGTGGTGACGCGCAGCTACGCCGCACCCGGCGTCTACAGCGCGCGCCTGACCGTCACCGACGACAGCGGCGCCATCAACGGCGTGGCGCAGGACGAGGTGGCGATCCGGATCAACCACGCGCCGGTGGCCAATGCCGGCCGCGATGTCTTCACCTCCAGCAATATCGTGAGCTTCGACGGCTCCGCCTCGGCCGACGCCGATGGCGATGCCCTTATCTACGGCTGGGACTTCGGCGACGGTACGCCCCCGGCCGGGGGCGCGCGGGTGACCCACTCCTATGTCGACGGCGGCACCTACCCCGTGGTGCTGACGGTCGACGACGGCACGGGCCTGCGCAACGCCAGGGCCAACGTCGCCGTCACGGTCAAGATCGACCGCCCGCCGGTAGCCGATGCCAGCGGCAACCGGGAGGCCTGCGGGGGCGACGTGATCGTGTTCGACGGCAGCCGCTCGAGCGATCCCGAGGGTGGCCTGCTGCGCTACCACTGGGACTTCGGCGACGGCACCACCTCGGACATCGTCAACCCGACCAAGACCTACACGCGGGGTGCGGTCTACCCGGTGACGTTGACGGTCGAGGACGATTCCGGCTTCCCCGGCAACCGCCACACCGACCGCATCCTGGTCAAGGTCAACGAGTCCCCGATCGCCGTGGCCGGTCCCGACCAGCTCGCCTGCGCTGGCGCCGAGGTGCATTTCGACGGCTCCGCGTCGCGCGATTCCGATGGCGTGGTCAACCGGTTCACCTGGAACTTCGGCGACGGCGCCACCGGCGGCGGCGTCACCCCGGTCCACGTGTTTGGCAAGCCGGCCGACTATCGCGTCGTCCTCACCATCGAGGGCGACGTGATCGGCCAGTGCGCCAACACCAACTCCAGCGAAACGACCGTGAAGGTGGTCGAGGCGCCGAGTGCGCGCATCGCCGCACCGCCCAGCATCGGCGTCGGCGCACCGGCGAGCTTCGATGCCTCCGGCTCGAGCACGGTCTCGGGCCGCATCGTCGGCTGGAGCTGGGACTTCGGCGACGGGGCGACGGCCGAAGGGGCCAGCGTCGAGCATGTCTACCAGGAGCCCGGCACCCGCATCGCGACGCTGACCTTGCGCACCGAGGGCGGCATCGACGCCTGCAGCACGGTCAAGGCCCAGCACTCGATCGTCGTCAACGCGCCGCCGGTGGCGGATGCGGGCCCCGATCGCACGGTCGGCATCGACGAGGAGATCCTCTTCGACGCCAGCGCCTCGCATGACGACGACGGCGGCATCGTCGCCTACGCCTGGGACTTCGCCGACGGCAGCACGGCCACGGGCATCAACGCCCGGCACAGCTTCCGCGCCAGCGGCCGCTATCCCGTCACCTTGACCGTGACCGACAATATGGGCCTGCCCAACAGCAGCGTCACCGCCACCACAATGGTCGACGTCAACCAGCCGCCGGAGCCGGTGATCGCCGCACCGGCCGCTGCCTGCCCCGGCGAGCAGCTGACTTTCAGCGGCGGCGGCTCCAGGGATGCGGACGGAAACCTCGCCAGCTTCGCGTGGAAATTCGGCGACGGCGCGACGGCGGACGGCGCGGACGTCACCCACACCTATGCCTCCCCCGGCCTGTATGACCTGACCCTGGCGGTCGATGACGGCAGCGGGTTGCAAAACGCTCGCAAGCAGACCGCCATTCCGTTCCGCGTCAACCGCCAGCCGCGGGCCGAAGCCGGCCCGGACCGCGCTGCCTGCCCCGAGCAGGAGATCACGTTCGATGCCGCGGCGTCGGTCGACTGGGACGGCAGGCTGACGGGCTTCCGCTGGGAGTTCGGTGACGGCACCAGCGCCGAGGGTGCGCAGGTCACGCATCGCTACGCCGAGCCGGGCACCTACGAAGCCCGTCTGACGGTGACCGACGACTCGCAGTCGCACTGTGCGGTGGCCTCCGACGCGGCGCGCATTCTCGTCAATGCCCCGCCCGTGGCGCAGGCCGGCGGCGATCGGTCGGGCTTCGTCGGCGGCGCCCACGATCAGCTGCTGTTCGACGGGTCGGGCTCCGCGGACGTCGACGGCCATCCCCTCAGCTACGTGTGGGACCTGGGCGACGGCGTCGTGCTCGCCGGCGACAAGGTGCGCCATGCCTATGCCAAGGCCGGGACCTACCCGGTCCGGCTCACCGTCAGCGACGGCTCCGGCCTAGCCTGCGGGCAGGCATCGCAGGAGATCGAGGTCAGCGTGACCAACCGGCAGTAGCCGCCCCATCCCCGGAAGAACCGATGCCGCGGCTCACGCTTCGCTGGAAGCTCCTGCTGTTCTCCGTCGCCATCGCGGTGGTGCCGATCCTGGTCGCGGCGCGGACCATGATCCGGATCGGCGAGGATGAGCTGAAGAGCTCCGCCAACGAGCAGCTGCTGGGGGTCGCCACCGAGCTCGCCCGCGAGGTCAACGACGTCTTCGAGCGCAGCTGGCTCGACCCGCTGATCCTGATCCGCAACGCGATCGACGATGATCGCCTGGGCGTGCAGGAGAAGATCGCCCTCCTGACGCTGGGCCTGTCGAACATCCCGGACATCGTGGCGCTGCAGATCACGCTCGAAGGTGCCGACCTGCCGCTGCTGGTCACCAAGGACGAGTTCAGCCAGAATCTCCGCGCCGCCGGCCTCGACCCGCTGGCCACGCTGCGGATGCCGCCGGAACGGGTCAAGGCGCTGCGGGACGAAGGCGAGGTCGCGGAGCCCGACCCGCTCTACATCGCCGAGACCGACGACTGGCTGGCCACCGTCGTCCTCCCCTTGCGCTCGCAGCTGGCGGGCGCCGATGCCATTCTGTCGGCGCGCATCGATCTCAACCGCCTGCGCGACCTGATTCGCGGCAACCCCTTCACCAAGACGGGCGTGCTCACCGTCGTGGACCGGACCGGCCACGAGCTGCTGGAACCGGCGCGGCGCGATCTGGCGCCGTACGCGATCGTCCGCGAGGCCTTGGGCCTGCTCTCGTCGAACTCGCGATCGCTGGGCGTGGAGCCCTATGCCCGCCCCGACGGCCAGGTCATGCTGGGCGCCTACGCGTTCCCGCGGCCGTTCCGCTGGGCGATCCTGGTCGAGCGGTCCGAGCGTGATGCTTACCTGGCGGTCGAGAAGATGACCCACAGCCTGTTGTGGTGGGGTGCGGCCGGGCTCGCGGTCGCTGTCCTCGGCGCCGTCGCCCTGGCCTTCGCGATCAGCCGGCCGATCCTGGAGATCGATCGCGCCGCGGCCGAGGTCGGCAAGGGCAATTTCGCGGTGCGCGTCGTGCGCGGCGCCCGCCTCAACGACGAGATCGGCGATCTGGCCCGGCGCATGAACGAGATGACCGTCGGCTTGGCCGAGCGGTTCCAGCTCGAGCGGTTCGTTTCCGGCGGCACCATGGCCGCGATCCGGCTCTCGGGGCACCAGAACGTCGAGCTCGGTGGCACCCGCCAGCACGCCACCATGCTGTTCTGCGACATTCGCGGCTACACCGCCTTTTCGGAAGAGAACGAGGCGGGCCTCGTGGTCGAGGTGCTCAACTTCTACTTCCAGCACCTGGCCACGCTGGTGAAGCAGCATCAGGGCGACATCGACAAGTTCGTCGGTGATCAGATCCTGGCAGTGTTCGTCGGCGAGACGGCCGAACGTCGGGCCATCGAGTGCGCGCTGGCGATGCAGGCCAGGATGGAGGAGCTGGCGCGCGATCGGCCGACCTGGAACCTCGCGGTCGGCATCGGCATCAACAGCGGCGAGGTCATCATGGGTGCGATGGGCAGCCGTGAGCGGATGGACTACACGGTGCTCGGCGATGCCGTGAATCTCGCCGCCCGGCTCTGCTCCCACGCCGGCCGCGGCCAGACCCTGGTCAGCAAGGCCACCTATGCGGCGGTCGAGGACCAGACGGGCTTCGTCGCCGAGGCCCTGCCGCCGATCCAGGTGAAGGGCAAGCGCGAGCCGGTGGCGGTCTACGAGGTCCGCCCATGCCCGGCGACACCGCCGGTCATGCTGCAGGCTTGATCAGATCAGATCGCCTAGCGCCTGCAGGTAGATGTCCAGCAGCTCCGATTCCTCGCGGCGCTCGTTCGGCTTTTTCTTACGCAGCGCTATCACCTTGCGCAGGATCTTGACGTCGTAGCCCAGTGACTTGGCCTCGCCGTAGCAGTCCTTGATATCGTCCGCGATCCCGGCCTTTTCCTGCTCGAGGCGCTCGATCCGGTCGACGAAATTACGCAGCTGCTGGGCGCTGATCGTGGCGCTGCCGTCGCTGGTGGGGGTGATGTCGCTCTGATCCATGGGCTCCACTCGAACGGCCGTGGTGTCGGGCCACGTCTCCTAGGAGAGCATCGCCCGCTTGACCAGCCTCGATCGCACGGCGGCCGCCGCGACCACGCGCCGGGCAGCCATCGAGCGAAGATTTTTTCCGGCACACATGTCACCCTGGCGAGCGCCGTCTCGTCTCATGAGGAGCGAAACCGGCACGCGGCAGTGAGAGCCGCGACCGCTCGCTCGTCCCCCTTCGCGGCAGGAGCCCATCCATGATCACCCGCTTCCTCGGTGCCTTTGCGCTGGCAGCCGGCGTCGCCACCGGCGCATTGGCGCACGATGCCGCCGCGACCAGCTCGAAGGTGACGCTGGTCTACGCGCACGAGCTCCCGAACGTCCCGGGCAAGAGTATCAAGGGCGTGCTGGTCGAGTATGCGCCGGGCGGCTCGTCCCCGGCGCATACCCATGCCGAATCGGCCTTCATCTATGCCACGGTCCTGGAAGGTGCGATCCGCAGCAAGGTCAATGACGGCCCCGAGACGGTCTACCAGGCCGGCGAGAGCTTCTCGGAGCTGCCTGGCGACCACCACGGCGTCAGCGCCAACGCCAGCGCCACCGAGCCCGCCCGGCTGCTGGCGGTCTTCGTCGTCGATACCGACGATGCGGAGCTGACGACGCCGGATCCGTGACCGGGCCGGCTCAGACCAGGTTGATCGCGACGTCGATATTGCCCCGCGTCGCCTTGGAGTACGGGCAGACCGCGTGGGCGGCGTCCACCAGCTCCCGGGCGACCTCGGGCGCCAGGCCCGGCAGGCTGACGTTGAGACGGGCCTGGAGCAGGTAGCCGCTGTCCGCGGTGCCCAGGTCGACCTCGGCGTCGACGGCGACATCGGCCGGCAGGGCGACCTTCAGGTTGCCGGCCGCCACGCCCATCGCCCCGATGAAGCAGGCCGACCAGCCGGCGGCGAACAGCTGCTCCGGATTGGTGCCGTCGCCCGCGGAGCCGGGCCGCGACAGCTTGATGTCCAGACGCCCGTCGTCGCTGCGGGCGGCGCCGTTCCGGCCGCCGACGGTGTGGGTCTTGGCGGTGTAAAGCACTTTCTCGATGCGGGTCATGGCCGTTCCTCGTTGTCTAACGTATACGCTTAAATCGTATGCGATATGATTTATGTGCAACGACGACGACTGTCAACCCTTCGATCTAATCGCATGCGATCTATATCCTAGGCGAGACATGGCCCGTTGCGCTCGAGAGGTGCCCGATGAATGCTCCTGCCCCGTCGGGATCGACGCCCCTGAAGCTCGCCGACTTCCTGTGCTTCGCGATCTATTCGGCCAACCTCGCCTATGGCAGGGCGTACAGGCCGATCCTGGCCGAGCTCGGGCTCACCTACACGCAGTACATCGCGATCGTGGCGCTGTGGGAGGAGGACAACCAGACCGTCGGCGGCCTCGGCGAGAAGTTGCTCCTCGAATCCAACACGCTGACGCCGATCCTAAAGAAGCTCGAGCGGCTGGGCTATGTTCGGCGGCGGCGTGATCCCGCGGACGAGCGGCAGGTCCTGGTCAGCCTGACGGAGGGCGGACGCCGTCTGCGCGAGAAGGGTCTGGGCATGAGCCTGATGACGGCGACCGGCCTGACGGTCGAGGAGTTCCCGCGGCTGCAGAAGGCCGTTACCACGCTGCGCGACAATCTGCTCGAGGCGGCGCAGGGCAGGCCGGCGGCCGGCGAATCCGCAAACATATCCGCCGACCGTGTCACACGGGCCAGTGTCACCTCGTCTTGAGTCGGAGCGCGCATGGTGCGCGACGGAGAGGACGATGACCCCGCGTTTGAAGAACCACTTCAAGCTGGCCCCCGAAGGCATCAAGGCGCTGCTGGCGCTCGAGGCCAGCTTCAAGGCCAGCGGTCTGGAAGACAGCCTGCTGAACCTGGTGAAGTTGCGCGCGTCGCAGATCAACGGCTGCGCCTTCTGCATCCACATGCACGCGACCGAGGCCCGCACGCATGGCGAGACCGAAATGCGGCTGTACATGCTCAATGCCTGGCGTGAGTCGTCGCTCTACACCGAGCGCGAGCGCGCCGCCCTGGCCTGGACCGAGGCGCTGACGCTGATCGCCGCCACCGGCGCGCCGGACACGGACTATGCGCTGCTCGAGAGTGCGTTCAGCGACGCCGAGCAGGTCCAGCTGACCCTGGCGATCGGGGCCATCAATCTCTGGAACCGGCTGCAGGTCGGCTTCCGCGCGGCGCACCCCGTGGACCGCGCGCGTGACGCCGCCTGACGCGGCGGCCAGCGTCTTCGCGGCCAATCGCGCGCGCCTGGTGCGTCTCGCCTACCGGATGCTCGGCTCGACCGCCGAGGCCGAGGACATCGTCCAGGACGCGTGGCTGCGCTGGCAGCGCGTCGACCGGGCCGTGGTGCGCGAGCCCGCGGCCTTCCTGACCCGGACCGTCACCCGCCTGTGCCTGGATGCGATGAAGTCCGCGCGTGCCAGGCGCGAGACTTATGTCGGCAGCTGGCTGCCGGAGCCGATCGTCGAGGCGGAGGACGAGACGCCCCGTCCCGACGAGCTGACCCTGACGCTGATGCTGGCCCTGGAGCGCCTCTCGCCGCTGGAGCGCGCCGCCTTCCTGCTGCACGACGTGTTCGACGTGGCGCTGGAGGAGGTGGCGACCACGCTCGGT
>JBATRI010000254.1:0-1696 GCA_049292515.1 Geminicoccaceae bacterium | reverse complement strand
CGCATCAGCCTGATCGACCTCATCCCCGATGGCAGTTCGTGGCCCGAGGTCGTGCAGCTGGCGCGTGCCATCAGCGCCGCCGGTGCCACCCTTCTGAACACCGGCATCGGCTGGCACGAGGCGCGGGTGCCCACCATCGCCACCAGCGTTCCGCGTGGCGCCTTCACCTGGCTCAGCAGGAAACTGCGCGACGCCCTGCGTGCAGAAGGCATACACACCCCCGTCATCACCAGCAACCGCATCAACACGCCCGAAGTGGCCGAAGAGGTCCTGTCGCGCGGCGACGCCGACATGGTGAGCATGGCGCGCCCCTTCCTGGCCGACCCCGAGTTCGTGAGCAAGGCCGCCCAGGGCCGCAGCGACGAGATCAACACCTGCATCGCCTGCAACCAGGCCTGCCTGGACCATGCCTTCAGCAACCGGATGAGCAGTTGCCTGGTCAACCCGCGGGCCTGCTTCGAAACCGATCTCGTGATCCGCGTCGTCCCGGCCGCGCAGCGGGTGGCCGTCGTCGGTGCCGGACCCGCCGGCCTGGCCGCCGCAACCACCTTGGCCGAACGCGGCCATGAGGTGCACCTGTACGACGCTGCGCCCGGCATCGGTGGCCAGTTCAACATGGCCCAGCGCATTCCGGGCAAGGAGGAATTCGCCGAGACGCTGCGCTACTTTGCGCGCCGCATCGAAGTCACGGGCGTGAAGCTGCACCTGGGCACGCGCGTGGATGTGGGCCTGCTCCAGACCCTGGCCTTCGACCATGTGATCCTGGCTACCGGTGTGGCGCCCCGCGACCCGCGCATCCCCGGGCAGGACCACCCCAAGGTGCTGAGTTACATCGACGTGCTGTTGCACCGCAAGCCGGTGGGCCAGAGGGTAGCGGTGGTGGGTGCGGGCGGCATCGGCTTCGACGTGGCCGAGTACCTGGCGCATGGCACCGACCTGGGCCACCCGTCGACCACCACCGACCTGCAGGCCTGGCTGCGCGAGTGGGGCGTGACCGACCCCGATGTGCAGCGCGGTGGCGTGGTGCGAGGCCATTGGCCGCCGCCGGTGCGCCAGGTGACGCTGCTGCAGCGCAAACCCGGCAAACATGGGGCCGGCTTGGGCAAGACCACGGGCTGGATCCACCGTGCGGCCCTGAAGATGAAGCAGGTGGAGATGCTGGCCGGCGTGAACTACGAGCGCATCGGCGACGAGGGCCTGTTCATCACCTTTGGCAAGGACCACCAGGACGGCACCGTGCTGGCGGTGGACACCATCGTGCTGTGCGCTGGACAAGAGCCGATGCGCGAACTGGAGGCACCTTTGCGGGCCGCCGGCATGAAGCTTCACTTGATCGGGGGCGCCCTGGAGGCCGGCGAACTCGACGCCAAGCGGGCTATCGACCAGGGCACACGCCTGGCCGCTTCACTCTGAGGGGCCGCGCAGCGTCAAGCGCCCAGGCCGCCTGCAGGGCCCGTCTGCGCAAGGGCGCACGCAGTTGCGCCCGCATCTCCAGGCTCTGGGGCCAGAGGAACTCCTCGATGTCCGGCCCGACCAAGCCAGAGGCGGCCCAGCAACGGGCAGCCCGAACTGGTTCGACACCGGTGACCTGGGTGAACTCGATGCCCAGGGCTGCCTGCATCTGCATGCCCGGCGTGCCGACCTCATCGTCACCGGCGGCGAAAACGTCTACCCCGCCGAGGTGGGACCGCCTTGC
>JBATRI010000253.1:0-1601 GCA_049292515.1 Geminicoccaceae bacterium | reverse complement strand
GCTCGAGCCGCAGCGTGCGCAGGAAGCCGGGCAGGCCGGCATGGGCGAGCGCGCCGTCGCTCAAGATCGTCAGGGCCGGGGGATGAGCCTCGGCCGCGAGCGCACGGACGGCTCCGAGCAGGCCGTCGAACAGTTCGAGCTGGCCAGCCAGTGTCGGGGGCGCGGCCGGTGCCACATAAAGTGCGCTCGGAGCGTGCGGATCGTGGTGGATGCCCTGCACCCGGCCAGGGTCGCCAAGCAGTCGCACTGCCGGCTCGGGTAGCGCCGCCGGCAGCGGCTTCTGCGCGAGGACGATCTCGCCCGCGGGCAGTGCATCGGCCGTGAAGCCCGCCTCGGCCAGGACCTCGAGCCAGCGCGCGCGGCTCAGGAGCGGATGATCCGGACGCAGATCGCGGTCGGCAAAGCGCCACCAGCCCTCGGTCAGGCCGAACACGATGTCGACCCAGCGGCGCGCCTCGGTGGTCTCGACCAGCACCAGAACACCACCCGGCGCCAGCAGGCCGCGAATATGGGCGAGGCTCTGGCGAACGTCGCTGGTCGCGTGCAGCACGTTGGCGGCGACGACGAGATCCAGGCTTTCGGGTGCAAAGCCCTGCGGCAGCGGGTCCTGCTCGATGTCGAGCCTGGCGAAATCGACGTCGCCGCGCACGAAGCGCTTGGCCGCCGCGGTGAGGAAGAGCTGCGAGAGATCAGTGAAGCAGTAGCGGGCAGTGCCTTCGGGCAATGCCTCGAGCAGGGCCGCGGTGGCCCCACCGGTGCCGGCACCTACCTCGAGAATTCGCAGCACGCGACCAGGTGGCAGGCTCGCCCGCAATCGGGCCATGGCCTCGCTCAGCAGCGCGTTAACCGTCCGTGCATAGGCCGAGCTGCCGTAGAGATCCGCCGCACCGCCACCATCGCCAGGGAACAGCAGCGTCAGCGGGTCGACGGAATCGGTCAGCACCTCGGCCAGACGCGGCCCGGCCCGCTGCACCAGCAGCAGCTCGGCGGCAGCAGCGGGATGGGCTTGGATGAGGTCCGCGAGGGCGGCCGCCGGCTCGGCTGTATCGGGTGCCGGCAGCATGCGCCAAGCCGGCCCGATCTGCTCCAGCTGCTCGGCCTCGGTGAGGATCGCCATCAACCGGCGCAGCAGGCGGCGATGGCGGTCGTCCACGCCCAGCTCGTCGGCCAGGGCGCCGAACGTGAGCAGGCCGCCTGGGCGCCAGTCGAGCCCCAGCCGCTCCAGCGCCAGCCGGATGAAGCTCGTGGTGATCCGATCAAGAGCCCCGGCGGTCTCGGCATAGACCCCGATGCCGAATCGTTGGCCCAGCTGCTGCGCCAGCGGGGCCAGATGGTCACGCAGCGCATCCGGGCTCGGCAGGAAGTCCGGCGCCAGCAACCCATCCAGCCGCGGGCATGGCTTGAGCTCGATCGTGTAGAGCGCATCCGCGGCGTTGGCCGAGGCCTCGCCGTCCCGCAGCGAGGCTGCGGTGACGGGGCGAAATTTCATGCCCTCGACGAACGCCACGAGGCCTGCGTCATCTTCGAGCCGGAGCTGGGCCAATACGCCACTGCCCACGCGCTGGGCGGCGGCCGTCGCCCGCAGCCCCGCCCCGGCCGGC
>JBATRI010000252.1:0-2224 GCA_049292515.1 Geminicoccaceae bacterium | reverse complement strand
CCCGGCCAGTGCCGCCCGGTGCGGCGGCACCTCGTCCTGCTGCCGCTGGCGGAAGAAGCCGCGTACGGCCATGACCGCCTGCTCTAGATCGGCCAGCGCCTCCTGCGTCGGGCGGGCATGCTCGGCTGCCGCGGCCAGCCTTGCCACCTCCTCCGCGCCGAGATTGGCGCTCGCCCCCTTCAGCGAGTGCGCGGTCCGGCTCCAGTCGCCGCCGGCGACCAATGCCGCGCGCATCTCGCGCAGATAGAGCGTGGCGGTCGCAAGGTAGAGGGCACCCAGCTCGTGCTCGAGCTGCGGGTCGCCGTCGGTGAACGAGATCAGCCGGTCCAGCGTCAGCGGCAGCGGTGGGGCAGGCGGCATGGGCACTCCCGGCTCGGTCGGCAGATGGTGGACCAGCTCGTGGATCGACGACACGAGGCGGCCGACCGACAGCGGCTTCGGCAGGTAGCCGTCCAGCCGGGCCTCGCGGCAGCTCTCCAGGATGCGCTCCGGATCCCAGGCGTCGCCGAACAGGACGATCGGCATCGAGCCCACCGGCCCGGGGGTCGCGCGCAGGCGGCGCGCCAGCGTCAGGCCGGACAGGTCCGGAAGGTGCAGGGCGATCAGGACGAGGGCGAAGCTGCCGCGCGACAGCGCCAGCTGCGCCTCGCGGGCGCAGCCCACGCAGACGACGCCGTAGCCGAGGCGGCTGAGTACCATCTCCATGAGACCGTGGCTCAGCGCCGGGTCACCCACGATCAACAACTGCCGCGACGGCATTGCGCTGCCCTGATTGCCCATCCGCCCGTATTTCCCGTAATGCGTTTATTACATATTGATTACTCTCGTAAAGGTTTATCGCTTCAAGCAGAATCGCCCGCGCCGCCGAGGCCCGAGGCCTGCAGCCAGGCGACTGCAACGCGTGCCGCCAGCCGCGCATTGTCGAGCACCAGAGCCTCGTTCAGGGCCACCGTGCGGCCGTCGCTGCGTCGTGCGAGCTCCGCCAGCAGGAACGGGGTCTCGGCCTTGCCGGCGATCCCCTGCGCCCGGGCCGCATCCAGTGAGGCCGCGATCCAGGCCTCGAGCTCGTGCGACGGCAGGGCGTGCTCGGCCGGCGGCGGGTTGGCGACCACGAGACCGCCGGGCCAGCCGAGGCCCGCCTGGGCGCGCAGCAGGCCGACGACAGCCTCGGTCGTCTCCATGCGCGGCACGGCGAGGCCGCTCTCCCGGGCGTAGAAGGCCGGAAAGCTGTCGGAGCGGAAGCTGACGACGGGTACGGCCAGGGTTTCCAGGACCTCCAGGGTGCGCGGCAGATCGAGAATGATCTTCGCACCGCTGCAGAACACCGCGACCCCGCTGCGGGCGAGCTCGTACAGGTCGGCCGAGACGTCGAGGCTGCGCTCACCGCCACGATGGACGCCGCCGATGCCGCCCGTCGCCATGATCCGGATGCCGGCCCGGGCCGCGATCCGGATGGTGCCAGCCACCGTGGTGGCACCCAGCGTGCCCTGTGCCAGGACCAGCGCCAGATCGCGCGGCGAGCATTTGACCACGCCGTCCGCATGCGCGAGACGCACCAGCGATGCGGGATCGAGGCCCACCCGGATGGCACCGTCCATGACTGCGATCGTGGCCGGCACCGCCCCCTCGGCGCGGACGGCCTCTTCGACCGCGAGCGCCAGTTCGAGGTTGCGCGGGCGCGGCAGACCATGACAGATCAGCGTCGATTCGAGGGCCACCACCGGCCGGCCCTCGGCCAGGGCGTCTGCTACCGCGGCATGGATCTCGAGCTGCATGAGGCCTCCTCGGGAACGATTGCGTGGTTGCCCCGGACGCACCACCTATCGCGGGCGTCTCGCGGCGAGGCGGCTCGACTACTCCCACCGGATGGAACGATGGACAAGGAACTCGATCAACACGCCGCGCTGGTCTACACGATGGTGCTGGTCGCCGCCTCGGAAGGGCGGATGTCGGATCGCGAGCTCGGCGTCATGAGCCGCTTCGTGCGCCACCTGCCCGTGTTTGCGAACTTCGACCCCGACCGGATCGTCGAGGTCGGCAATGACTGCGCCGAACTGCTCACCCGGGACGACGGCCTCGACGTGGCCTTCGACCGCATCGCCAGGGCGCTCACGCCACCGTTGCGCGAGACCGCCTACGCGCTGGCCTGCGACGTCGCCGCGGCGGATGGCCGCCCGGCCGAAGCCGAGCTGCAGATGCTCGAGCTGATCCGCCATCGCCTCCA
>JBATRI010000251.1:0-31453 GCA_049292515.1 Geminicoccaceae bacterium | reverse complement strand
GCACTGGCGCGGCGCAAGCCGGGGCTGGCCAAGCCCGCGGCGGCAGCGGAACCCGTGACGGCCAAGGCCACCCCGTCGTTCAACGCCCGCAAGGTGGCGCTCGACGTGCTGGACCACGTGCTCGGGCCCGAGCATCGGGCATTCGACGAGACCTTTCAGAGCCACGGCCAGCTGATGCGGCTGGCCGTCCGCGACCGCGCCTTCGCCCGCCTCCTGGTGACCACCGTGCTGCGGCGCCTCGGTCAGATCGACCACACCGCCCTGCCGCTGCTCCGTTATCGGCCCAAGGAGCTGCGGGTCATGAACATGCTGCGGCTTGGTGCGGCACAGCTGCTGTTCCTGTCGACACCGGCCCATGCCGCCGTAGCCGAGACGGTGCGCCTCGCGGCAGCGGGTTTCCGCCGCGAGGTACCGCTGCTCAATGCCGTGCTGCGGCGGCTCGCGGCCGATGGCCGCCAGCTGCTCGAAGGTCAGGATGCCGCCCGGCTCAACACCCCCAAATGGCTTTGGGACAGCTGGGCTGCGGCCTATGGCGAGGTTCAGGCTCGGGAGATCGCCGAAGCCCATCTGGGCGAGCCGCCGCTCGATCTGTCGATCATGCGCGACGCGGCGCACTGGGCCAGCGAGCTCGGCGCCGAGATCCTGCCGACCGGCACGCTGCGGCGGCGCAGCGGCGGCCTCGTCGAGGCACTGCCCGGCTTCGACCAGGGCGTCTGGTGGGTGCAGGACGCGGCGGCCGCCCTGCCTGCTCTGATGTTCGGCCAGCTCAAGGGCAGGCGGGTGCTGGACATCGGCGCCGCCCCCGGTGGCAAGACCGCCCAGCTGGCCTCGATGGGCGCGAAGGTCACCGCCCTCGAGCGCTCGCCGCGCCGGGCCGAGTTCCTGGTGCGCAATCTCGGGCGACTGACACTGGACGCCGAGATCATCGTTGCCGACGCGCTGGAATGGCAGCCGCCGGCCCAGTTCGACGCCATCCTGCTCGACGCGCCATGCACCGCCACCGGCACCATCCGCCGCCACCCCGACGTGCCCTGGGCGAAGTCTCCTGCCGACGTGCAACGCCTGGCGGAGGTGCAGGCCAGGATGCTCGAGGCGGCGGTGCGCATGCTCAAGCCGGGCGGCGTGCTGGTCTATGCCGTCTGCTCGCTGCAGCCGGAGGAAGGGCCGCAGCGCATCGAGGCCCTGCTCGCCGGCGACGCATCGGTCGTGCGTTATCCGATCGAGCGCGCCGAGCTGAAGGGCCTGCCCGTCGAGCTCACCCCGCAGGGCGAGATCCGTACCCTGCCCTGTCATCTCGCGCCCTCGGGAGGGCTCGACGGCTTCTTCGTCGCCCGTCTCCGTCGCCGCGACACCTGATCGAATCTGCTGGAATCTACCAGGATGCCCTTTCGCCCTATCCGCCGCGCCCTCCTGTCGGTCCACGACAAGTCCGGCCTCGTCGACCTCGGCCGCCAGCTCACCGCGCGCGGTGTCGAGCTGCTGTCCACCGGCGGTACCGCCCGCGCGCTGCGCGAGGCCGGTATTGCGGTGCGAGACGTCAGCGCCGTGACCGGCGCCCCGGAGATCCTGGACGGCCGCGTCAAGACGCTCCATCCGGGCGTGCATGGCGGCATCCTCGCCCGCCGCGACCGGGCCGACCACATGTCGACGCTGAACGAGCACGGCCTGCCGCCGATTGATCTGGTGGTGGTCAATCTTTATCCCTTCGAGGCGACGCTGGCCTCGGGCGCCGCGTTCGCCGCCTGCATTGAGGAGATCGACGTCGGTGGCCCCGCGATGATCCGGGCGGCCGCCAAGAACTGCGACGGCGTCACCGTCGTCGTCGAGCCCGGCGACTATGCGACACTGCTGGCCGAGCTCGCAGCCAAGGGCGGCACCGACGGCGGCTTCCGGCGCCGGCTGGCGGCCAAGGCCTTCGCCAGGACGGCCGCCTACGATGCCGCGATCTCGATCTGGTTCGCGCGCGAGAACGGCGACGAGTTCCCCGATCGGGTCGTGCTGGCGGGCACCCGCAGGCAGCTGCTGCGCTACGGCGAGAACCCGCACCAGCGGGCGGCATTCTATGCCTCGGGCTCCGTCCCGAGCGGACTCGCCGCGGCGGAGCAGCTGCAGGGCAAGGAGCTGTCGTTCAACAACCTGAACGACACCGACACCGCGCTGGCGCTGGTGGCCGAGTTCGATGCACCCGCCGTTGCCATCATCAAGCACGCCAATCCCTGTGGCGTGGCCGTCGGCGAGAGCGTGCTCGACGCCTACCGCGAGGCCTTGGCCTGCGACCCGCTCAGCGCCTTCGGCGGCATCGTCGCCTGCAACCGGCCGCTGGATCAGGCGGCGGCGGCGGAGATGGCGCGCATCTTCACCGAGGTGGTGATTGCCCCCGGTGTCGAGGATGCGGCGCGCGCGGAATTTGCCGCCAAGGCCAACCTGCGCCTGCTCAGCATCGACCGGCTGCCCGATCCAGTCACCGCCGGCCACGACATCAAATGGCTGCTCGGCGGATTCCTGGCCCAGGATAGGGATACCGCGCGGCTGGTGCGCAAGCAGCTCAAGGTCGTGACCAAGCGTGCACCCAACGAGTCCGAGATCGCCGACCTGATGTTCGCCTGGCAGGTCGTCAAGCACGTCAAGTCCAACGCCATCGTGCTGGCCCGCGACGGCGCCACCGTGGGTATCGGCATGGGTCAGACCAGCCGCGTCGACGCGGTCCATCTGGCTGTCCGTCGTGCCGCCGAGCATGCCGGCAGCCGCCCATGCGTGGTCGCGTCGGATGCCTTCTTCCCATTCGCCGACGGCCTCGTGGCCGCGATCGAGGCCGGTGCCACGGCGGCCATCCATCCCGGTGGCAGCGTGCGCGATGCCGAGGTGATCGAGGCAGCGGACAAAGCCGGCATCGCCATGGTCCACACCGGCATCCGCCACTTCCGCCATTGAGGCCCGCCATGCGCCCACTTCTCGCCGCGACCACACTGGCCCTGCTCGCCGCCTGCTCCTCGCCGTCGAAATACGACAATGCCGAGCTCTCCGGCACGGTCAGCTACCGGCAGAAGATCGTCTACGGCCCGGATGCGATGCTTGTCGTCTACCTTGTAGACGCCTCCGGTCCGGAGAGCCCGCTCGAGGTCGAGCTGCAGAAGCGCGACAATCCCGAGCCCGGAGCCGAACTCTTTGCCGTTACCACCGTGGAGGGCATGATCAGCTCGCCCGCGTCATTCTCCCTGCCGGTCCCGCTCGACAAGGTGGACCAGGGCCACGACTATGCGCTCAAGGCCGCGATCCTCGACCGCGGCCGCCCGGTGATGGCCACCGCCAACCCGCCGCTGGTCCTGACCAAGGGCCGGCCGTTCCAGGTGGATCTGGTGGTCAGCCCCGTCACCGCACCATGAACGACGGCATCCAGGGGGGATGAGTCATGGGCATAGATACGCCGCAATTCCGTGATCCGGGCTTCCTGACCAAGCATATCCAGGACACCATGGCGTTCTACCATCCACGCTGCATCGACCGCGAGCGTGGCGGGTTCTTCCATTTCTTCCGCGACGACGGCAGCATCTACGATACCGATACCCGCCACCTGGTCAGCAGCACCCGGTTCGTCTTCAACTACGCCATGGCTGCACGCCGGTTCGGCAGCGCGGAGTATCTGGAAGCGGCCCGGCACGGCGTGGCATTCCTACGCCAAGCCCATCGCAATCCAGCGACCGGCGGCTATTCATGGCTGCTCGGCCGCGATCAGATCCTGGATGGCACCAATCACTGCTACGGTCTGGCCTTCGTGGTTTTGGCTTATGCCAAGGCGCTGGAGGCCGGGATCGCCGAGGCCGCGGATCACCTCGAGGAAGCCTGGGAGCTCATGGAGCGGCATTTCTGGTCGGAGGCGGACGGGCTCTACCGGGATGAGATCAGCGCCGACTGGCAGACCGTCTCGCCCTATCGCGGTCAGAACGCCAACATGCACAGCTGCGAGGCGATGCTCGCCGCGTTCGAGGCGACCGGCCAGCAGAAGTATCTGGACCGTGCCGAGCGGCTGGCCCGCCGCGTCTCAATCGACCTCGCGGCCCAAGCCGGCGGCCGGATCTGGGAGCATTACGACCCGAGCTGGCAGGTCGACTGGAACTACAACAAGAACGACCCCAAGCACCTGTTCCGCCCCTGGGGCTTCCAGCCGGGCCACCAGACCGAATGGACCAAGCTGCTGCTCATCCTCGAGCGGCATCGCCCCGCCGAGTGGCAGCTGCCGACCGCCAAGCGGCTGTTCGACACCGCGCTCGAGCGCGCCTGGGACCAGGAGCACGGTGGCATCTGCTACGGCTTCGCCCCTGACGGCTCGATCTGCGACGGCGACAAGTATTTCTGGGTCCAGGCCGAAAGCTTCGCCGCCGCCGCCCTGCTCGCGGCACGCTCGGGCGATGAGACCTACTGGAACTGGTACGACCGGATCTGGGACTATTCCTGGGCACATATGGTCGATCATCAATATGGCGCCTGGTATCGGATTCTTGACCGTCAAAACCGTAAATACGACGACAAAAAGAGTCCTGCGGGCAAAACCGACTACCACACGATGGGTGCCTGCTATGAGGCACTCAACGTGCTCGCGAAGTAGGGCTACGTTCAGCTAGAGTCATCGATTGACCGAGACGCGCTCTGACGGCTACGGCGTCTCGCGCACAGCTGTCCGCGATAACGATTCCGAGAAGATTATGCCATCGAACTGGCGATTGCGGGGATGACCCGAAAGCGCTTGCGCAAGCGGTTGCGCACGCCCATGGTTCGTCCCCGGGAGGCTGGCCAACAGCATGTCGAATGAACAATCGGGCGCGCATCCGTGTGGGCAAACTGCGCCCATTTCCAGCGCTGAGACTGCCGTCGCCGCCTTGCGCGGCGTCACCAAATCCTTCGGCGGAACGGTGGCCGTCCGCGACGTGTCGTTGGAGCTTCGGGCGGGCAGCGTGCTGGCCCTGCTGGGCGAGAACGGTGCCGGCAAGAGCACCTGCGTCAAGCTGCTGGCCGGGGTCCATCGGCCCGACGCCGGTGCTGTCATACTGGACGGCCGCCCGATCGATCTGAACGCTCCGCTCGACGCCCAGCATCACGGCATTGCCGTGATGCACCAGCATCCGGGCCTGTTCCCCGATCTGAGCGTGGCCGAGAACATCTTCATCGGCCACAGCCGCAAGGGTGCCGGCGGGCTGCTCGACCAAGCCGGCATGCGCCGGGAGGCCTTACGCCTCCTCGACATGGTCGGTCTTGGCTGCCGGCCCGAGACCCCGCTCCTGGGCCTGCGCAGCTCCGAGCAGCAGTTGGTCGAGATCGCCCGCGCCCTGTCGGTCAATGCGCGCGTGCTGATCATGGACGAGCCGACCGCGGCCCTGTCGCAGCGCGAGGTCGACCGTCTGTTCGGGGTGGTGGACGGGCTGCGCCGCCAGGGCGTGGCCATGATGTTCGTCGGCCATCGGATGGAGGAGATCTACCGGGTCGCCGACCGGGTCACCGTGCTGCGCGACGGGCGCTTGGTCGCCACCGCGCCGATCGACGAACTGCCGCGCGACCGTGCGGTATCCCTCATGGTCGGCCGCAGCCTCGGTGACATGTATCCGCGCCGCGACGCCGTGCGCGGCGACGTCGTGTTGGAAGTCGAGGGGCTCGGGCTGGATGGCCGGTTCGAGAACGCCTCCTTCGCCGTCCGGTCCGGGGAGATCCTGGGCTTTGCCGGGCTCGTCGGCAGCGGCCGGACCGAGATCGCGCGCGTGCTGTTCGGCGTCGACCAGCCGAGCTCGGGCTCGCTGCGGCTCGACGGCACCGAGGTTGCGTTCGAGTCGCCATCCGACGCCATGGCGCATGGCATCGCCTATGTCTCGGAGGACCGGATCGGCCAGAGCCTGGTCATGGACTTCTCGATCCTGGCCAATGCGTCCCTGCCAGTCATCGACCGCGCGACCGAGGCCGGGCTTATCCGTCCGGCCCGTGAGCTGGACTTGGTCAGCGCCCATCTCGATTGCCTCAGGCTGCGGTTCAAGAGCTATCAGCAACCGGTCAAGACGCTATCAGGCGGCAATCAACAGAAGGTCGTGCTGTCGAAATGGCTGGCGACCAAGCCACGCCTGCTGATCCTCGACGAGCCGACCCAGGGCATCGACGTCCAGACCAAGGCCGAGGTGCACGCGGTCATCGCCGACCTCGCCCGCCAGGGCTTGGCCATCATCCTGATCTCGTCCGAGCTGCCCGAGCTCCTGGGCATGTGCGACCGGATCGTCGTGCTGCGCGAGGGACGCGTCACGGCTGAGCTCCCAGCCGCCGAGGCTACGCAGGAACGTGTACTCTACGCGATGACCGATGCCGGCGGCAGCACCAAGCCGGCGGCCGAGCAGCACACCGGAACCGTCGTCGACACGCGGCCGGCCGCCGGCTGGTTGAAACGGCTCGTCCCGCAGCGCGAGCTGGGCCTGCTGCTGGCGATCGTGGCGGTGATCCTGCCGGTGGTCCTGGTCAATCCGCGCATGCTGAGCGGGGCCAATCTCCAGGCGCTGGCCATGGATGCGGGGCTGCTCACGATCGTCGCCGCGGGGCAGATGCTGGTCATCCTCACCCGCAACATTGATCTGTCCGTGGCTTCGGTGATCGGCCTCGCGGCCTACGTTTCGGCCGATCTGCTGCGCAGCCATCCGGAGCTCGGTGTCCCCGGCGGCATCCTCGTCGCCTCCGCCGTCGGGCTCGCCTGCGGTCTGCTCAACGGCCTCGTCGTTACCGTCGGCCGCGTCCCCGCCATCGTCGTCACCCTCGGGACGCTGACTCTCTTCCGCGGCTTCACCAGCCTCTATGCCGGCGGCAAGCAGGTCAACGCCGACCAGGTCCCGCAGGCCTGGCTCGACATGACGAGTGCCAGCGTCGCCGGTGTGCCGAGCGTGGTGCTGATAGCGCTGGCGACGCTGGTCGTGATCGCCTTCGTGCTGCGCCGCATGGCCGTCGGTCGCGAACTCTACGCCATCGGCTCGAACCCGGATGGCGCCGAGTTGATCGGGATCCGCGTCCGCCGGCGGGTGCTCGGCGCTTTCGCCTGTTCCGGCCTGCTCGCCGGCTTCGACGGTGCCTTGTGGGCCTCGCGCTACGCCACCATCGATGCCCGTGTGGCGCTCGGCTTCGAGCTGACCGTGATCGCGGCCGTGGTCGTCGGCGGCGTGGCCATCCGTGGCGGCTCAGGCTCGGTGCTGGGCGTGGCCCTGGGCGCGTTGACGCTGCTGGTGATCAAGAATGGCCTGACTCTGGTCCGAGTCGACCCACTCTGGCTGCAGGGCGTCTATGGGCTCGTGATCCTGGTGGCGATCGCCATCGATGCCTTCGTCGTGCGGCGCACGAGGCGCGCGCGATGACGGCGAAGCTGATCGAGCGGTTCGCCAGCTGGGAGACGTTCCTGGCCGCGATGTCTCTGGGCCTGCTGGCCTACGCCGTGCTCGCCGTGCCCAACTTCACCAGCACGTTCAACCTCTCGCAGGCCGCCGCCGGCGTGTCCGAGAAGGCGCTGCTGGCCCTGCCGCTCGTGCTGCTGATCATCGCCCGCGAGATCGACCTGTCGATCGCCAGCATCCTGGCGCTGACCAGCGTCGTGCTCGGCGTGCTGGTCCAGGCCGGGATCCCATTGGTGCTGGCCGTGCCGGTGGTGCTGCTCACCGGTGCCGCCGCCGGTGCCTTCAACGGCATTCTGGTCACCCGCCTCGACCTGCCGTCGCTGGTGGTGACGCTGGGCACGCTGGCGATGTTCCGCGGCGTCGGCTACATCATCCTGGGCTCCGGCTCGGTCAACCAGTTCCCCGACGCGCTCACCGACCTCGGCATCGAGAACGTCGCCGGGACGGCCGTACCATGGACTCTGGTGCCGTTCCTGGTGCTGGCCCCCATCTTTGCGGTCGTGCTCCAGCTCACCCCGACCGGCCGGCGCATCTACGCCATCGGCGGCAACCCCGACGCTGCGCTCTATGCCGGCGTACGCAGCCGGCGACTGCGCTTCATGCTGTTCGTCGTCTCGGGCCTCGTCTGCGCGGTGGCAGGCATCGTCTTCACCGCCCGCCTCGCCAATGCCCGGGCCAACAATGCGCTGGGGTTCGAGCTCGACGTCATCACCATCGCCCTGCTGGGCGGGATCAGCGTGTTCGGCGGTCGCGGCAAGCTCACTGGCGTGCTCTGGGCGCTGATCCTGGTGGCGACGCTGCGCAACGTGCTGGGCCTCCTGCAGGTCGGTGGCGACGCGCAGGGAATCGCCATCGGCCTGCTGCTGATCGGCTCGCTGCTGCTGAGCAACACCGTCGAGCACCTTCTGGATCGTGTCCGGACGCGGCGCCTGCTCGGCGTCACCCTTTCCCCCAGCCTGGAGGGCGTCGCGACGTCCCCAGGCTCAAGCCTCGACCCAAAGTCCATCTCAGGGAGCATGAAACCATGATCAAGCATCTGCTGACGACCAGCTGCCTGTTGGCGCTGGCCGCGGTCGCCGCCCCCGCGTCAGCCATGGAGTGCGCCACCGGGCCGGTCACCGTGGGCTTCCTGCCGAAGCTCGACACCGATCCCTACTTCCAGGTCGCCAAGCTGGGCGCCGAGGAGGCCATGGGCGAGATTGGCGGCAAGGTCGTCCAGCAGGCGCCGTCGTCGGCGACCGCCGACGCGCAGATCGAGTTCATCAACAATCTGGTCTCTCAGGGCGTGAACGTCATCGCCATCGCCGGCAACGACGCCAATGCGGTGGCGCCGGCACTGAAACGAGCCGCGGCCCAGGGTGTGGGCGTGATCGCCTACGACTCCGATGTGGCCAAGCCCGTCCGCGCCCTGTTCATGAATCAGGTCAAGTCCGACAGCCTGGCCGAGCAGATGCTGGAGAGCATGGGCAAGCTGATCGGATACGAGGGCGAGTTCGCGATCCTCTCCTCGACGGCCACGGCCACGAACCAGAACACCTGGGTCGAGTTCATGAAGGCGAAGCTCGCGTCCGAGCCGAAGTTCGCCAAGATGAAGCTGGTCCAGGTCGCCTTCGGTGAGGAGAGCGAGCAGGTCAACCAGCAGCAGGCACTGGCCCTGGCGCAGGCCTTCCCCGATCTGAAGGGCATCATCGTCCCGTCCGGCCTCGGCCTGCCGGCGGCGGCTAGGGCCCTGGAGCAGGCCAAGCTGATCGACAAGATCAAGCTGACCGGCCTCGCCCCGGCGAGCTTCATGACCAAGTACATCAAGGCCGGCCAGTCCGAGGACATCTGGTGGAACGTCCAGGATCTCGGCTATCTGACCTACTACGCGGCGCAGGCTTACGCGCAGTGCAAGCTCACCGGTAAGGAAGGCGAGACCTTCGAGGCTGGTAGGCTCGGTAAGTATACGGTGGGCACCGACGGCGAGGTGGTCCTCGGGCCGGCCGTGATCGTGACGCCGGCCAACGTCGACAGCTTCAAGTTCTGATCCGCTAAGCCTATCCGGCCGGATGGTTTGCCGGCCGGATAGGCCGCCGCCAGGGAGTGCTGATGTTGTGGCGACGATGGCCGACGTGGCGGCGCGGGCCGGGGTTTCGATCTCCACGGTCTCGCATGTGCTCAACGGCACCCGCAAGGTCAGCCCGGCTACCTTGCGGGCCGTCCAGCACGCCATGGAAGCCGTCGGCTACACACCCAACATCCTTGCTCGGGCCCTCGCCCGCTCGACCACCAACACGATCGGGCTCGCGCTTTCCGCCGTCTCCAACCACTATTTCAGCGAGATCGTCCGCGCCATCGAGACCGAATGCACCCGGCACGGGCTGATGATCCTGCTCACCGATACCCACGACGATCCGGCCTATGAACTGAAGGTCGTCCAGGCCCTGCACCAGCGCCGCGTCGACGGCATCATCCTGGCGCCGGCCGCCGACCCGGCGCAGCGCGTCCTCCGCTATCTCGCCGACAACCGCGTTCCTACCGTCCTGATCGATCGCCTGGTCTCGGACCGGTTCGACCAGATCGGCGTCGAGAACCGGGACGCCACGGTGGATCTGGTGCGGCACGTGATCGGTCACGGGCACCGCCGGATCGGGCTGATTTCGGGTCTGGCCGGCCTCGCCACCACCGACGAGCGGGTGGAAGGCTACCGGACCGCACTGGAAGAGGCCGGTATCCCGTTCGACCCGGCCCTGGTCCAGAGCGGCGCCTCCGTGGTCGATCCCGCGCGCGCGGCCTGTGGAGCTCTGCTCGATCTGGAAAGCCCACCGACGGCGATCGTCACCGCCAACAACCTGATGACCATCGGCGCCATGCACAGCTTGCGCGACGCCGGCCGCCGGGTGCCGGAGGACGTGGCGCTGGTGGGCTTCGACGATTTCGACTGGGCGGAATGCTTCAGCCCACGACTGACCGTCATGGCCCAGCCTTGCGAGCAGATCGGCACCCGGGCAGCCGACCTGCTGATGCAGCGGCTGGCCGACCCGGACGGCGCACGCCAGACGCTCCGCCTTCGGCCGGCCCTTCGTCTGCGCAATTCCTGCGGCTGCCGCTGAGCGCGCTACCAGCTTTTCAAAGCACGCAGCTGCGGCGTCTTCTTGCTCTGGTGGGCGCTCATCCGCACCAGCAGTCGATCCAGCGCCTCGACCGCTTCCGCCACATAGGGGCCCTTGTTAAGCATCACGCACTCGGCCCTGGCCGCCATCGCGGCGTCGGTCATCTCGCCACGCGACGGCAGCCCCTTCTTGATCAGGCTCTCGAGGACCTGGGTGGCCCAGATCACCGGCACATGCGCCGCCTCGCAGAGCCACATGATCTCTTCCTGCAGCTCCGCCATGCGCACGAAGCCGAGTTCGACCGCGAGGTCGCCCCGGGCGATCATCACCGCCAGCGGCTGACGGCCTGCGGCCTGGACGATGATCCGGGGCAGGTTGCGCACCGCCCGCCGCGTCTCGATCTTGGCGACGATACCGAGTTCCCGCCAGTCGTCGGGCCGGCGTGCGTGCAGCTCGTCCTGCAGCAGAACCACATCCTCGGCACTTTGCACGAAGCTGTAGCCGATCAGGTCCGCATGGGTGGCGGCGAAATCGAGATCGGCCAGGTCCTTGGGGCCGAGGGCCCGCAGGACGAGTTCGCTGTCGGGAAAATTCAGCCCCTTCTCGGGCTTGAGCTTGGCGCCTTCTGGCGGCGCCCGCTCGATCCGCACCGTCACACCTTCGGGCCCCACCTGCTCGATCACGCCACGGATCTTGCCATCATCGATTAGCACCGGCTCGCCCGCGGCCAGATACTCGAGCGCTGCCGGCTCGGCGCACTCGGCCTGGAAGGAAGCGGTCGTCTCACCATCCATCATGCCGCCCGGGCGGACCAACCGCAGCCGATCATCCCTCTGCAAGCGGCTCTGCCCAGGTGGATGCCGCACGGCACCCGTCCGCACCTTGGGGCCGCCCAAGTCCATCAGCACCTTGAGCCGTTTGCCGTGCCCCGCCTCCGCTCTACGCAAATTGTCGATCATGCGCTGCCAGGCGTCGGTGTCGTCGTGGGCGCAGTTGATCCGGATGGCATCGGCGCCCGCGCGGACGACCCCGTCCATGAACCCGGGCTCCGTCGCTGCTTCGCTCGGGCAGGTCACGAGAATTCGGACCTCGCGGGCGGTGAGGCCGTCGCCGAAGATCGTGTCGGTGGCGCTCTCCAGCAGCTTCTGTCCGTGAAAGAACACCTCACCAGTGGGCCACGGACGCGGTGCATCACCGGCAATGCTGGCCAGCGCCGCGGCGACGGCGGCGAGATTGGCCTCGACGCGCCCCTCGAGGCGGCCCAGCGAGGACAGGCCCAGCGACATCAGCTCGAGCTGAAACGGCCGCAGATCGTGGTGCCGCAAGGCGAGATAAGCCGCCAGATTGGCCGCGGTCTCGGCAAAGCTCGGGCGCTCGAGGCAGGGCTGCCAGCTGGCCAGCATGCCAGCGGCCTCCTCCGCTATGGTGGCCCGCAGGCTGTCGAGCCGTGCCAGCAGCCTTGCTGCTACGGCCCGTGCGTCGCTTTCGGTGGCGATCGGTGTCTCCATGCCCTGCTCTGCCCTCGTGGTTGTTGCGGCAGCGCAAGCTGCGGCAGGACGATGGCAGTTTCGTGATGGGGAAACGCGCCCGCCACCAGCGCCGATCAGGGGGGTCAGCGCCACCTTGAGTACGCCATCACGCTGATGGCTGAACAGATCATAGGCCTCCTCGATCTGGTCGAGCTTGAAGCGGTGGGTGACCATGGCCTGGAGATCCACCCGGCCCGCGGCGATGACGCCCATGAGCCGCCGCATGCGCTCCTTGCCGCCAGGGCAGAGCGTGGTGACGATGCGGTTGTCGCCGAGGCCGGCCGCAAAGGCGCCCAGCGGGATGGTGAGGTCCGTCGAGTAGACGCCGAGGCTGGAAAGCGTGCCGCCCGGCCTCAGCACACGCAGGCAGGATTCGAACGTCCGCTGCGTGCCCAGCGCCTCGATCGCCACGTCGACGCCGCGGCCACCGGTCAGCTCCATGATGGCCTCCACCGGATCGACCGCGCGGTAGTCGACCACGTGGTCCGCACCGAGCCGTCGCGCCACCTGCAGGCGTGCGGCCACGGTGTCCACGGCGATGATGGTCGTGGCACCCTTCAGCTTGGCGCCGGCCGTTGCGCACAGGCCGATCGGCCCCTGCGCGAACACCCCACCGTGTCGCCGATCCTGATCTCGCCGCTCTCCGCACCCGAGAACCCGGTCGACATGATGTCCGGGCACATCAGCACCTGCTCGTCGGTCAGGCCGTCCGGCACCGGCGCCAGGTTGGCCATCGCATCCGGCACCAGCACGTATTCGGCTTGGCAGCCGTCGATCGTGTTGCCGAACTTCCAGCCGCCGATCGCCTTCCAGCCGTGCGCCGACCCCGCGCCGTCCTGTGAGCCACAACCGCAGAGCGAGGCATTGCTGTAGCCGGACGGCGTGATCGCACCCGCGATGACGCGCTGGCCTTCACGGTAACCTTGGACCGCCGAGCCCAGCCTCTCAATGATGCCGACGGGCTCGTGGCCCACGGTCAGCCCTTTGGCCACCGGGTACTCGCCCTTGAGGATATGGACATCCGTGCCGCAGATCGTGGTCGTGGTGACGCGGAGCAACGCGTCGAGCGGCCCGACCTCCGGTACCGGCTTCTCGGCCAGCTCGATCCGTCCAGGCTCCACGAACACGGCTGCTTTCATCATTCTGGCCATCACACCTCCCGCGGCACCCTGACACTCACACCCAATCCTCATAGGCTTTGTTGAGCGATCCTGGCCCGACCGCTTTGACCTGAATCAAGAATGGATACCGGCCTCCGATCAAGTTTTGCCAGCGCGTTGCCAACGTGCGCCCACATGCCCGAACGACGGGCCACATAAAGTAGGCTAGCCATCGGTACGGACCTCCGACCCTGAGCCGCCGCATTTCATGCCCCTGCCCCGCCGCCTTCTGCTCGTCTCTGCCGCCCTGCTGCTCGCTGCCGGCGCCGCCTACGTGGCCTGGCGGCACTACGCCGCTTCCGATTTGCCGGCAGGCTTTGCGGTCGGGAACGGCCGCATCGAGGCCGAGCGTGTCGACATCGCCACCAAGTTCTCCGGTCGCCTGCGCGAGGTGCTGGCCGACGAGGGCGACTGGGTCGAGCGCGGCGCCGTTCTGGCCCGTCTGGATTCGGCCGACGTCGAGGCGCAGCTGCGGGAGGCCAAGGCCGCGGTCGAGCAGGCCCGGCAGCGCCTGAGCCAGGCGGCGGCGGCCGTGGCGCAGCGTGAGAGCCAGCTCAGGCTGGCGGAGATCGAGCTGCAGCGTGCCCAGTTGTTGCTGCGCAAGAACAATGTAGCCAAGCAGGTGGTGGACGAGCGGACTGCGCAGCGTGATCTGCAGGCAGCCGGGCTCGACAATGACCGGGCGGCGGTGGGCGATGCCACGGCGGCGATCGAGGCGGCGATCGCTCGGGCCGAGCGCCTGCAGGTGGACCTCGAGGAGTACACCTTGACCGCCCCGCGCTCGGGTCGCATCCAGTATCGGTTGGCGCAGCCGGGCGAGATGCTGGCGGCCGGCGGGCGTGTCCTCACCCTGCTCGACCTCACCGACGTCTACATGGAGATCTTCCTGCCGACGGTCGAGATCGGGAGGCTGCCTATAGGCGCCGCGGCGCGGATCGTGCTGGACGCGGCACCACAATATGTCTTTCCTGCCAGTGTGAGCTTCGTCGCGGCCGACGCGCAGTTCACGCCGCGCCAGGTGGAGACTGCCCGCGAGCGCGAGAATCTGATGTTCCGCGTCAAGGTCCAGGTGCCGGAGGAGCTGCTGGAGCGGTATGCGCGGCTGGTGAAGACCGGGCTGCCGGGCGTGGCCTACGTGCAGCTCGACGCGCAGGTGGCCTGGCCGGAGCGGCTGACCGTGCACCTTCCAGATGCCGGCTGACGATTCGCCGGCGGCACGCCTTAGCGGCGTCGGCCACCGCTACGGCACCAGTGCTGCCTTGGACGGCATCGAGCTCGACATCCCATCCGGGCGGGCCATCGGCCTGATAGGGCCCGACGGCGTCGGCAAATCGACCCTGCTGGGGCTCGTCGCCGGCGTGCGTCGCGTGCAGACGGGCACGGTCGAGGTGCTGGGCGGTGACATCGCCCTGCCCGCCCACCGCCAGACGGTGTGCGGTCGCATCGCCTATATGCCCCAAGGGCTCGGTCGCAATTTGTACCCGGCCCTCTCGGTCACCGAGAACGTCGATTTTTTCGGCCGGCTGTTCGGGCTCGCGGGCGCCGACCGTAGGGCACGCATCGGCCAGCTGCTGACCGCCACCGGGCTCGACCCGTTCCCCGACCGCCCGGCAGGCAAGCTCTCCGGCGGCATGAAGCAGAAGCTCGGCCTGTGCTGTGCTTTGATCCACGACCCGGACCTGCTCATCCTCGACGAGCCCACGACGGGGGTTGACCCGCTGTCCCGGCGTCAGTTCTGGGAGCTCATCGACCGCATCCGCGGCCACCGGCCCGGCATGAGCGTCATCGTGGCCACCGCTTACATGGAGGAGGCCGAGCGTTTCGACGGCCTGGTGGCCATGAATGAAGGGCGGATCCTCGCCCGTGGCACGGCCGACGAGCTGAAGAAGGCGACCGGCACGACGTCGCTCGAGGCCGCATTCGTTGCCCTGCTGCCCGAGGCCCTGCGACGCAACCAGGCGCCCCTGCTGATTCCGCCGCTGCCCGCGCGCCCCGGCCCCCCGGCCATCGCCGCCAGCCATCTGACGCGTCGCTTCGGCAGCTTCGTTGCCGTCGACGATGTCAGCTTCCGCATCCGGCGGGGCGAGATTTTCGGTTTTCTCGGCTCCAACGGCTGCGGCAAGACCACGACGATGAAGATGCTGACCGGGCTGCTGCCGGCGAGCTCGGGCGAGGCTTCGGTGCTGGGTAGGCCGGCCGCCGCCGCCGACCTGGAGACACGGCGCCGCGTCGGCTACATGAGCCAGAGCTTTTCCCTCTACGGCGAGCTCACGGTGCGCCAGAACCTCGTTCTGCACGCCCAGCTGTTCCGGCTGAAGCCGGCACAGGTCGCCACCCGAGTGGCACTGATGCTCGAGCGTTTCGAGCTCGGGCCGTTCGCCGAGACCCTTCCCGAGACCCTGCCGCTCGGCATTCGCCAGCGCCTGTCCCTCGCCGTGGCCCTCATCCACGAGCCCGAGATCCTGATCCTCGACGAGCCCACCTCCGGGGTCGATCCGCTCGCCCGCGACCGCTTCTGGGAACAGCTGGTCGCGCTGTCGCGCGAGGCCGGTGTCACGATCTTCGTCTCGACCCATTTCATGACGGAAGCGGTGCGCTGCGATCGGGTCTCGCTGATGCATGCCGGCCGGGTCCTGGCCATCGACACACCCGAGGCGCTGCGTGCCAGCCGTGGCGCGGCAACGCTGGACGACGCCTTCGTCGACTATCTGCGCGAGGCTGCCGGCGAAGCGTCCGCAGTCGCAATCCCGGCTCAGCTGGCCCCGGCGGCAACCCGACAGCGCAGCTGGATGGGACTCGGCCGACTGTGGGCCTATGCGCGACGCGAGGGCCTCGAGCTGCTGCGCGACCGTGTCAGGCTCGCCTTCGCCGTGCTCGGCCCGTTGTGCCTGCTGATGGCCTTCGGCTACGGCATCTCGTTCGACGTGGAGAATCTGCGCTTCGCCGTGCTCGATCGTGACCAGTCCGCGGAAAGCCGCGCCCTGGTCCAGGAGTTCGCGGGCTCACGCTACTTCCGCCAGCAGCCACCGGCTGCCACCACGGCCGAGCTGCAAGAGCGGCTGCGCAGCGGTGAGCTGGCGGTGGCGCTCGAGCTGCCGCCCGGGTTTGGGCGCGACCTGTTGCGCGACCGCAACCCGCAGGTGGGCGTGATGCTAGACGGGGCGATACCGTTCCGGGCCGAGACGGCGCGCGGCTATGTCACCGGCGTGCTGGAGGGCTGGCAGGCCGAAGCGCTCGCCCGCGCCAGGAGCCCAGCGTCCACCTCCAGCAGCTACACAGTCCAGGTCCGCTACCGCTACAATCAGGCGTTCCTCAGCGTGTTCGCCATCGTCCCGGGTGTGATCATGCTGCTCCTGGCTCTCGTCCCCTCCATGCTGACCGCAGGCGGGGTTGTGCGCGAGCGCGAGACCGGCTCGATCGCCAATCTCTACGCCTCACCGACCCGCCGCCTGGAATTTCTCCTGGGCAAGCAGCTGCCCTATGTCGCCGTAGGGCTTGTCAGCGCCCTGACCCTGACGTCAATGGCGGTGCTGGTCTTCGGCGTGCCGCTACGCGGCGACCCGCTGGCGCTGCTGGTCGGCGTGGTGCTCTATGTGTTTGCCACCACAGCGTTCGGGCTCGTCGTCTCGACCTTCGTGCGCAGCCAGCTGGCGGCGATCTTCGCCTGCGCCATCCTGACCGTTATCCCGGCGGTCAACTTCTCGGGCTTTCTCTCGCCCGTCTCCGGCCTGACCGGGGCGGCACGGGCGATGGGCGCCATGTTTCCCGCAGCCTATTTCCAGGCGATCAGCGTCGGCACCTTCACCAAGGGGCTGGGCTTCTCCGAGCTCGGCACCAACCACTTGGCCCTGGCAGGCTTCGCACTCGCGTTCATCGCGCTCAGCCGGCTGCTGCTCGCGGGCCAGGAGCGATGAGGGAGCTCGGCTGTGCCCTGCTCGCCATCTGGCGGCTCGGCCGCAAGGAGCTGAGTAGCCTGCGCCGCGACCCGGTCCTGGTGGTCTTGATGGTCTACACCTTCACCTTCGCGATCTACAGCGTCGCCTCGGGTGCCCAGACCGAGGTTCACAATGCCGCCGTGGCCATTGTCGACGAGGACGGCTCGGCCCTCTCGCGCCGGCTCGCCGACGCGCCGTTGCCGCCCTGGTTCCGCTCGCCGCAGCCGATTGCCGCCGATGTCGTCGACGACGCCATGGACCAGGGGCGCTTCACGTTCGTCCTCGACATTCCACCAAGGTTCGAATCCGATCTGCTCGCCGGACGCGAGCCCACCCTCCAGCTCGCCGTCGATGCGACCGCCGTCACCCAGGCCGCGGTCGGCGCGTCCTACCTGGCCCGAATCATCGACGACGAGGTCCACGCAACACTGCGCCAGGTCGGTGCCGCCACCGCACCCATCGACGTGGTCGTCCGTGCCGCCTTCAACCCCAACCTGGAATCCAGGCGCTTCACGGCGGTGATGCAGGTCATCAACAACATCACCATCCTGGGCATCATCCTGGTTGGTGCCGCCTTCCTGCGCGAGCGGGAGCGCGGAACGCTCGAGCACCTACTGGCGATGCCGGTGCGGCCGGTCGAGATCATGCTGGCCAAGATATGGGCCAATGGCGCCACGATCCTGGTCGCCAGCCTGCTGTCGCTGCTGCTGGTCGTCCGGGGTCTGCTGGCCGTGCCGCTCGCCGGCTCGCTCTGGCTGTTCGCCACGGGCCTGGTCTTCTACCTGTTCGCCGTCACCGCCCTCGGCATCGCGCTGACGACCATCGTGCGCTCGATGGCCCAGTTCGGTCTCCTGGCGATCCCGGTGTTCATCGTCATGACGCAGCTATCCGGCAGCTCGACGCCGCTCGATGCGATGCCGCGCTGGCTGCAGCTGGCGATGCAGCTCTCGCCGTCGACCCACTTCGTCGCCTTCGCGCAAGGCGTACTCTACCGCGGCGCCGGGCTCGATATTCTATGGCCCCAACTGGTGGCGATGGCCGCCATTGGTGCGGCACTGTTCGGCGCGGCGCTCCTGCGCTTCAGGCAGGCCCTGGCGGAGGTCGGCTAGGCGCCGGCCTACGCTTCCGGCGTCAGTTCCTGCATGAACAGGGTCACACCGGCCATGTCCTTCAGGCGCACGGTCATCACCTCGGTGGCACCATCGATGTCGACCTGGCCGAAGAACTGCATCCCGGCCGATGGCGGCAGGTTGACCTGGCCGGGCTCCGGCGCCTTCACGAACACCGCCTCGGGGCCGAAGGTGGCATCCAGCTCGTTGGGGCCGAACGTGCCGGCATTCAGCGGCCCGGACACGAACTCCCAGAACGGCGCGAACTCCTGGAACTGCGCCCGGTTCGGATCGTAGCGGTGTGCTGCCGTGTAGTGCACATCGGCGGTGAGCCAGACGAGGTTCTTGATGCCCTGGTCGCGGATGAAGCGGAACAGCTCGGCGAACTCGAGCTCACGCCCCTTGGGCGCGCCCATGTCGCCCTGCGCCACGGCCTCGACGCCTTTGCGGTTCTTGAAATCATCCCACACGATCAGGCCGATCGGCATGTCGCAAGCGATCACCTTCCAGGTCGCCCGACTGTCCTTCAGCGCCTGCATCAGCCAGGGCAGCTGCCGCTCGCCCAGGATGCGCGCCTCCGGGCTGAGCTCGGTCGCCATGCCCTCGTTGTTCGGGCCGCGGTAGGAGCGCAGGTCGATGCGGAACACCTCGAGCGACGGCCCGTAGGCGAAGCTGGTGTACAACCGCTCCTGCTCGAGCGGGTGCCGGCGGGTCGGCAAATAGTCGTGGAAGGCGCGCATCGCCCGCGCCGCCAGCAGGGCGACACTACCCTCCTGGTAGCGCTTGTCGGCATCCTTGCGCAGCTCCCAGTACCAGTTGTTGGTGACCTCGTGATCGTCCCACTGCGCGTACATCGGCACCGCCGCATTGAAGGTGCGCAGGTTTTCGTCCAACAGGTTGTAGGCGTAGCTCATCCGATACTCGTGCAGCGTCTCGGCTACCTTCTGCTTCTCTGGGATGGTGATGTTGCGCCAGGGCTTGCCGTCGGGACCGAGCCAGGTCTTGCCGTCTGCGGTCCTGGCCTCGTCATAGACCGGGCCGTCGGCATAGATCGTGTCGCCGGAGTGGATGAAGAAATCCGGTTCCACGCCGCGCATGGTCTCGTAGATCCGCATCCCGCCGAGCTCGGGGTTGATGCCCCAGCCCTGCCCCACCGTGTCGGCCGACCAGACGAACCGCACGTCGCGGCGCTCGCGAGGGGCCGTCACGAAGCTGCCGCGCACTGGCTGGCTGCGACCCTTCAGGTCGGACAGATCGAGAAAGTCGACCACGAAGAAGATGCGCTGACCCGTCGGCAGGCCATCGAGGTCGATCTTGGCCGTGAAGTCGGTATCCTCGAGCGCGTTGACCCCCGGCTGGGTCACGGCCTCAGTCATGCTCTCGGTCGTCGCCCAACGTACCTGCATGCGCGCGGCCCGATCGGCCTTGCTCCAGACGACTGCCCGATCACCGACGAGGTCGCCGATCTGGACGCCGTAGGGCACCTGCACGCGCATGGCGTCGCTGCCGATGACTGCCGGTGCCGGTTCGGCAGCCCGCAAAGGCCGGCCCGCCAACAAGGCCGTCGCACCCGCCGCCGTGCGCAGCAGGTTACGACGCGAGAAATCGTTCCGCATGGCTTCCTCCACCTGTCGTACCTACATCATGCGTCAGGGCTGCGACGCGGTCGTGACCACACAGGGCCAGACCGATGGTCGATAACCGTCGTGATGGTGCCAGTCGTGTCCAGAACTGGGGAGAGGGTTCATGCGGGGTGGATTTCTCGGCATCATCGCCGGCGGTATCGGCACAGCCGTGCTGCTGTCGGCGGCCGTAGCCGTTGCTCAGACGGCGGCCCCCAAGACCGACGAGATGTCTTTCCTCGCCGCCGACACCAATGGTGATGGCCTGATCGACGAGGCCGAGCTCGCCGCCGACCAGGCCAAGCGCTTCAAGCAACTGGATTCCAACGGCGACGGCTTCCTGACACCCGACGAACTCGATGCCCATGGCGTGGCCGAGTTCCAGGCCATCGACACCAATGGCGACGGCAAGCTTTCCTTCATCGAGGTCATGACGGCCAAGCAGGACGACTTCAAGCGAGCGGACAGCAACGGCGACGGCCGGCTGTCCTATTCGGAGGTCATGGTATTCGAGAGCAAGCAATGAGCACGAGCAAGCACATGTCCGAGCGTCGGTTCCTGCGCCCGGCCGCCCTGGCCAGCCTTCTCGTGCTGGGCGCCTGCGCGCAGGGCCAGAATTACGATACCGGCACGACCTCCCTCGGCGGGGTCGGGCTCGGCACCGGCGGTGGCGCGGCGGCCGGCGCCCTGGCTGGCCGAGCAATCGCCGGCAAGCACGACAACACCCTGGCCATCCTGGGCGGTGCCCTACTTGGTGGTGTCGCCGGCAATGTTTTTGTCGACCGCCCGAACCAGGTCCGCGGGCAGCAGGAGCAGCAGGCCGCGGCCACCGCCGAGCAGCAGCGCCAGCTGGACTTCCAGCGGCAGAGCCAGCTGCAGCAGGCCCAGGTCCAGCGCGAGATCCAGGAGCAGAACCTCTACGAGCAGTGGAAGCGCGAGCGCGGCGGCGGTGCCACGCCGGCAGCCGTCAACACCACCGCCGACGTCATGTCAGCCCAGCGTCTGCTCACCGGCCTCGGCTACTATCGCGGTCCGATCGACGGCATCTACGGCAACTCGACGCGCTCGGCGGTGATGCAGTTCGAGTCGTCACAGGGCCTGCCGCGGACCGGCTCGCTGACACCGTCGCTGATCCAGTCGATGCGGGCGGCCCTGTAGTCGAAAGGAGGCTTCGGCGCGCCCGCTAGGCGCGCGCCGGCTCGCGCACCCTCAGCAACAGCAAGCCCCCCACCACGAACATCACCAAGATCGTGGCCATGCCCGCACGTTGAGAGCCGAACCAGACCGTGGCGGTACCGAACAGGAACGGGCCGATGAACGCCGTGACCTTGCCGGTCAGGGCGTAGATCCCGAACATCTCGGTACGCATGTCGGCAGGGGCGAGGCGCGCCATCAGCGTGCGGCTGGCCGACTGGGCCGGGCCGACGAAGATGCCGATCACCATGGCCACCATCCAAAAGGTGCTCTTCTCCTCGGCCAGCAGGGCCACGGTGCCGGCGACGAACAGGCCGCAGATCGCGATCAGGATCGTGGGCTTGGAGCCCATCTTGTCGTCGAGGAACGCGAACCCGAAGGCTCCGATGCCGGCGGTGACGTTGAGCGCGATCCCGAACAGCAGCACCTCGTTGAGCGCCATGCCGAACGTGCCGGCCGCATAGATGCCGCCAAAGGCGAAGAGCGTGTTGAGACCGTCATTGTAGATCAGCCGGGCCAGCAGGAAGCGGGCGATGTTGGCATGCCCACGGATGTTCTTCAGCGTCGCCACCAGCGTGCTCAGGCCCTGCCGCACGCTCTGCCCGAACGGGCGCCCGTGCGTCTTCCGATCCGGCGTCAGCAGGAACAACGGCAGCGAGAACAGGATGAACCAGATCGCCAGCAGTGGCCCGGTGATCCGGACCTGCTCCGCCTGGTCCGCGTCCAGACCGAACAGCGGCGGCTTCGGCTGTACGAACACCACGAGGGTGATGCCCAGGGCCACGATCCCGGCGATGTAGCCCAGGCCCCAGCCCCAGCCCGACCAGCGGCCGAGCTCGCCGTCGCTGGCGAGGTCCGGCAGCATCGCGTTGTAGAAGGCCTGGCCGACCTCGTTGCAGACATTAGCCACCAGCACCAGCGTCAGCGCCAGCAGCAGATAGTCGTGCGCCGGCGCCACAAACCAGAGCAGGGCGGTGGCGGCGGCGCTGAGCAGCATGAAGACCAGAAGCCATGGCTTGCGCGGCCCGCCGGCATCCGCGATCGCCCCCAATATCGGACTGGCGACGGCGATGATCAGCGCGCCCAGCACCGTCATCCGCGACCAGACCGCGGTGCCCTCGATCTCGTTGGGTGCCACCACCGTCGTGACGTAGGTCGCGAACACGAACGTGATCACGACGGCGAAGAACGGTGAGCTGGCCCAGTCGTAGAACGCCCAGGCCAGCAGCTGGCGGCGGGTCGCCGTGGGCGTGGTGGGGACGGCCGTGCTCACGCTTGCTTCTCCCGGCCGATGCCCCAGATTTGGCGGCATCATCACGTTGCTTGCGCGTAGCCGAGGGATCGCATGCTTGGCAAGCTGAAGCGCCTCGCGCGCAATCTGGGACAAGGGAAATTCACGATGGCGGCAACACCACCGATCTGCAGCTTCGGTACCCCGGCACCCGATTTCGCCCTCCCCGCGACGGACGGCCGGCACTACCGTCTGGCCGACCTCAAGGGCGCCAACGGCACCGTGATCGTGTTCATGTGCAACCACTGCCCATACGTGAAGGCCGTGATCGACCGGCTGATCCGGGATGCCCAGGAGCTGGCGACGCTGGGGGTCGCCACCATCGCGATCTCCAGCAACGACGCCGACGCCTACCCCGCCGACAGCTTCGGCAGCATGCGGCGCTGGGCGGAGGAGAAGGCCTTTCCGTTCAAGTATCTCTACGACGAGAGCCAGGAGGTCGCCCGCGCCTACGGTGCGGTCTGCACGCCCGATTTCTTCGGTTACAATGCCGGCCTTGAGCTGCAATATCGCGGACGCCTCGACGAATCGCGTAAGGAAACGGCGGCCGGCGCCAGGCGGGAATTGTTCGAGGCGATGCGGCAGGTGGCCGAGACCGGCAACGGCCCGCAGGAGCAGATCCCTTCGATGGGCTGCTCGATCAAATGGAAGCAGGCAGCCTGAGGAATCGTGTTGGTGCCCATGTTGATGACGTTACGGCGCTGGACGCCAGTGGCCTTGATGCTCCCGCTCCTGGCCTGCGTGCAGTCGCCACCCAGCGGCCAGCACCCGCCGGTCTATGTCGAGGAGTCGGAGCCGGTCGTGGTGCGGGAGCGCCCGCCGGTGGAGCGCGAGGAGTTCATTCCGGCACCGCCGGGGCAAGCCTATGTCTGGCATCAGGGGTACTGGCGCTGGCGTGGCGGCGGTTGGGCCTGGGAGCCCGGTCACTATGTCGAGCGCCCGCACCCGAGCGCTGTCTGGGTTCCCGGCCATTGGGTCGAGCGCCGCTATGGCTGGGCCTGGGTACCGGGGCATTGGATGTAGAGGAGGCTTAGGATAATCAGCGACTCTACAGAGTCCATAAGGCGATCTCCAGAACGCATACCAGGAGTCCATGCGCGCCGCAGGCCTGATACAGGCGTTTGCGCTGCCGTCAGTCGTTCATGATGTTTTTCGCATGGCCGCGGCAGCCAGATCGCCTACAGCGACCGCAAGCTTGAGGCCCGCCTGAATATGCCGGCGCAGGTCGAGGTCGAGCAGCCAGCAGAGCATTCAGGAGCTGCGGTCGAGGCGGCCCAGCTTGTGCAACGCCACCGCCTCGCGTTTGAACTCGTCCGTAAAAATCCATCGCGTCTTAGTCATCCAACACCTTCTTGCTCACGGTGGAGCTTACCAGAGGTGCCCACCCGGTCGGTGAAGGATCACTTGCGACTTCTCCCGCGATCAGAGAACGGCATTCCTCAGCACCTTATCCTACTTGACGACTAGTATACTAGAATGCTAGCTGTCACTCAACGATAGGCGATCAGGAGCTCGAGGCAAAAAATGGAACGCCGTTCCTATCTTTCCTTTCGACACCTGGCCCCCGTGGCGGTTCTACCGCCGCTGCTTGCGCTCGACGCCGGCACCACCATTGTTGATCTCAGCCGGCCGACCGCACTGGGAAGCGGCTGGGGCAGCGCTGGCCTGTGATGTCCGGCTCTACCAAGAGATGAAGTTGCGGCTCCTCGACGGGGCGTCCATTCCGCCATCGGCTGTATCGGCGCCGTGCTCGGCAAACCGCTCGTCGCCAACGCCATGGCCGATCCGTCGCGCACCTGGTTCGTCGAGCGCTTGTTGCTGGAGGACGTCGCATCCCTCACACAGGCCCCGCTGGCCTTCGCTGCCGCGAGCAACATCCAAGCGGGCTTCGCGAACCTCTCGCTGCAGATCGCATGGACGGTTCGCAGAAGATTACTGTGCGCTGGCAGAATCTAGCCCCGGCCGATCAGCTTACTGTTGCGCAAACGCGAATCACGCAGGCCGCCGTGCCAAATTGACCGGTCGTCACAAACCCTGACAAGGAAACCTTCAAGATGGCCGAAGCTCGCTATCCTGTCGAGCCGCTCACCCTTTTCACCAGCGACCTGCTGGCAGCGGCCGGGTTGGAACGTGAGAAGGCGCAGACCGTGGCCGGTCTGCTGGTGCTGACCGACATGCTAGGCCGTCATACCCACGGAGTGGCGCTGTGCCCGCTCTATCTGGAGCAGCTGGAAAAGGGGTTGATGACGTCGAACGGCGAGCCCGAATGCCTACGCGACAACGGTGCTGTCGTGGTCTGGGACGGCCACTATCTGCCGGGCCTGTGGCTGGTGCAACAGGCGCTCGGCATGGCCTTCGAGCGGATCGCGACACATGGGGTGATCACCTTCGCGATGCGCCGCAGTCACCACATTGCCTGCCTGGCGACGCTCGTTAAGCAGGCGACAGACCGCGGCTACATCGCCATCCTGGCCACTTCCGATCCTGCCTTCGGCTTTGTCGCCCCTTATGGTGGGCGTGAGCCGCTGTTCACACCCAACCCGTTCGCCATTGGCTATCCCGGGACCCGCACGCCCGTCCTGGTCGACATCTGCGCGTCGATCACGACGGTCTCGATGACGCGCCAGAAGGCTGCCGGCGGCGAGGCGTTCAAGCACCCCTGGCTGCTCGATGCCGAGGGCAGGCCGACGCAGGACCCGCGCGTGCTGGAGCAGACGGACCCGCGCGGCAGTCTCCTGCTGCTGGGTGGCCTCGAGTACGGCCACAAGGGGTTCGGCCTCGCGCTGATGGTCGAGGCGCTCACCCAGGGCCTGTCCGGCCTCGGCCGCAAGGACACCGAGAAGCGCTGGGGCGGCAACGTCTTTCTGCAGGTTCTCGATCCGGATGCCTTCGCCGGCCGCGAGGCCTTCCTGACGCAGATGGACTATCTTACCGAGCGTTGCCAAGCCAACGCCCCGCTGCGTGAAGGCGTACCGGTGCGCATGCCGGGCGAGCAGGCCGAGCGCAGCATCGCGGCAGCCCGCGAGCAAGGCGTGCCGCTCGCGGAGCACACCGTGCAACGGCTCGGCGGTTCGGCCGAGCGGTTCGGTCTCGTCATGCCGGCCGCTCTGTGAGCTAGCGACGGTCAGGTCACCCGCTCTCCGCCGAGGGATGGGCATCAAGGAGGTAGAGGCATGAAACTTCTAGGGTTCATGATTGGGTCCATGGCCATGCTGGCCGGCACGGCGTTCGCCGCCGAGTACAATTTGCGGCTGGCCCATGAGGTGGCGGTGGATTCTACGCAGCATCTGGCGGCGACCAGATTCGCCGAGCTCGTGAAGGAGCGCACCAGTGGCGCCGTCGAGATCAAGGTCTTCCCCAACAGTGGGCTCGGCGCCGGCCAGCAGGCGCTCAACCTGTTACGCGGCGGAACCCTCGATATCGTGCAATCCGGCTCGACGACCTTCAACGGCGTGGTTGGAGAAACGGCGGTGCTCGAGCTGCCGTTCCTGTTCCGCAACTCCGAGCATGCCTACCACGTGCTCGACGGTAAGATCGGCCAGAGCCTGCTCGACAAGTTGGCCCCCTACAATATCCAGGGCCTTGCCTTCCTTGAGAATGGCTGGCGCGAGATGACCAACAACAGGCACCCGATTCGCTCGCCTGAGGACGTCAAGGGCTTGAAGATTCGCACCACCCCCAACCCCTACCACATCGAGGCTTTCCAGCTCCTGGGTGCAAACCCGGTGCCCTTGGCCTATGCCGAGCTGTATTCCGCGCTCGAGACTGGCGCAGTCGATGCTCAGGAGCACCCGCTCCCCGTGTTGTGGGCGGCCAAGTTCTACGAGGTGCAGAAATATCTCAGCCTCACCCACCATGCTTACTCACCCCTCATCCTCGTGATGAACAAGCCCAAGTTCGACAGTCTGCCGGCCGAATATCAGACAATCCTGGTGGAGTCCGCGCGCGAGACCGCCAGTTACCAGCGCGATCTTAACGCGAAGCAGGTCGCGGAGATCATTGCAGGGGTGAAAGAGGATGGCATGGAGGTGATCGAGCAGATCGATACCACACCATTCAAGCAGATCGTCGAGGAGCCACTGCGCAAGTCCTTTGCCGAAAAATACGGGATAAGTCTGCTCGACGCCATCGCCGCCGAGCAGTAGAGGCACTCATGGGCTAGCCCCGGCCGCTTGTCAGATGCATCTATGTCGTCATGGGGCGTTGGTGTACGGGGCTGGCGGTCGAGCGGTGAGCGCAGTAGGCAGACACCCTAAGTGACCATGAGAGCCGTCCCTTGCCGTTCAGGCGCCACGCGCCCCCACGGGGGCCGTGTCGGGTTTGGAACAGGCCTACGTACGAAGCCGGCCGCAGAGGTGTCGGGCCGCATGATCCGGGCCGCCAAGCCGGTCCCGGTCCGCTCCGCCTGAAGCGAAACGCCTGCTGGCATCCCATCACCGCACCAGTCTTTGGGCACTGATACCACGCCGGTGCCTACGGTGCAGGAATCGTACAGGCCGTGTTCTGAGCGCCGAAGCGGCGGTGCGTCTCGGCTGAGCGCTGGACACGCGGCTCGGGTCGGCTATCTCGCAGGAGCATCCTGCCGACCCGAACCTGAAAGCAGCCCCCTTGGCCTTCGATTCCTTGCGCGAGTTCATGGCCCATCTCGAGGCTCGGGGGCGTCTGGTCCGCGTCCGCGAGCCGGTCTCAGCCGTGCTCGAGATCACCGAGATCCATACCCGGCTCCTGGCCGAGCAGGGGCCGGCGGTATTGTTCGAGAACGTCGAGGGGCACCGGATGCCGGTGCTGACCAACCTGTTCGGCACCGTCGAGCGGGTCGCCTGGGGCATGAGCCGCGAGCCGCAGCAGCTGCAGGAGCTGGGCGAGACGCTGGCCTTCTTCAAGCAGCCGCAGCCGCCCGAGAGCTTCGGCCAGGCCATGGAGCTCCTGCCGCTGGTCAAGGTGGCCCTGTCGATGAAGCCCAAGACCGTGGGCCGCGCCGCCTGCCAGGAGATCGTGCTCAAGGGGGAGGACATCGATCTCGGCCAGCTGCCGATCCAGACCTGCTGGCCGGGCGAGCCAGCCCCCCTGATCACCTGGCCGCTCGTCGTGACCAAGGGCCCCACGACCGCGCGCGAGGACAGCTTCAATCTCGGCATCTACCGGATGCAGGTGCTCGGCCGCGACCGGACCCTGATGCGCTGGCTCAAGCATCGTGGCGGCGCCCAGCATCACCGCCGCTGGGCCCAGAACCGGCGCGATCCCCTGCCCGCCGCCGCCGTGCTCGGCGCCGATCCCGGCGTCACGCTGGCCGCCGTCACCCCCGTGCCGGACACGATGTCCGAGTACCAGTTCGCCGGCCTCCTGCGCGGCCGCCGTGTCGAGCTGGTTGATTGCGTCACCGTCCCGCTCAAGGTCCCAGCCTCGGCCGAGATCGTGCTGGAGGGCCATGTCAGCCTCGACGAGCACGGGCCGGAGGGGCCCTACGGCGACCACACTGGCTACTACAACTCGGTCGAGCCTTTCCCGGTGTTCACGATCTCGGCCATCACCATGCGCCGCGATCCGATCTACCTCTCCACTTTCACCGGCCGCCCGCCCGACGAGCCCTCGGTGCTGGGCGAGGCGCTGAACGACGTGTTCGTGCCGCTGATCCGGCAGCAGTTCCCCGAGATCGTCGACTTCTGGCTGCCGCCCGAGGGCTGCAGCTACCGGGTGGCCGTGGTCTCGATCAAGAAGGCCTATCCCGGCCACGCGCGCCGGATCATGATGGGCGTGTGGTCGTACCTGCGTCAGTTCATGTACACCAAGTTCGTCATCGTGGTGGACGACGACATCGACTGCCGCAAATGGGACGACGTGATCTGGGCGATCAGCACGCGGGTCGACCCCGGCCGCGACCTGATGGTGACCGAGAACACGCCGATCGACTATCTGGACTTCGCCTCGCCGGAATCCGGCCTCGGCGGCAAGCTCGGCATCGACGCCACCGACAAATGGCCCGGCGAGACCAGGCGCGAGTGGGGCCAGAAGCTCAAGATGGCCGACGAGGTGGTGGAAAAGGTAACGGGCAAGTGGACCCGCTATGGCCTGCCGGGTTCGGGCAAGCCGATCTGGCGCTAGGTGTGCGCCGAACCCGGTTCCCGGGCTCGGCGCTCCTGGCATTTAGCTCGCGGTGCCTTGAGTCCGACCAGCCTCGAAAAGGAACCACACCCGCCGCTCGGCCTCGTCGATCCAGACCTCGAGCAGACTGGCCGTGGCGACGTCGCCGTGCTCGTCGCACACGTTGTGCGTCTCCAGCATACGCGAGGCGAGGTCCTTGTTGTCGTCGCGCAGTTCGGCCAGCATGTCCTGCGGCGTGACATAGTCGGCGTCGTTGTCTTTGATCCGCTGCAGCCGGCCGACCTGCCCAGTCGAGCGCAGCGTCGTGGCGCCCAGCTTGCGCACCCGTTCGGCAATAGGGTCGGTCGCCGCGAAGATCTGGGCCGCCTGCTCGTCAAGCATCAGGTGGTAGTCGCGAAAATGCGGTCCCGAGACGTGCCAGTGGAAGTTCTTGGTCTTCATGTAGAGGGCGATGAAATCGGCGAGTAGGGTGTTGAGCGCGCCAGCGATATCCTGCACCGCATTGTCGCCCAAAATTGACGGTGTGGCGAGATTTGCAGTCCGGCGGGACTTGGCTTCCTTGCCCATGATCGAAAATCCTTTGTTGCATGCTTCGCCGTCGGCCCGGCGCTTCCTCCTAGGTAGTGCGGCCCAGTGACATTATCAGGGTAGCGGTCGCGGGAGGACACTGCGCTCGGATCCCTGGTGACGAGTGGCGGCCCTGCTTGGAGGCGAAGATGTCACTCACGCGGCAACGTCGATCACGACCTTGCCCGCTGCTATCCGGCTGGCGACCGCCGCGTGCGCCTGGTTCGCCGTCGCCAGCGTGAACCGCCGCGGATCGAGCCGTGGCCGCAAACTTCCCATCTCGACGAGCCTGGCAGACTCGCCCAGGATCCAGCCATGATGGGCGCGGCCTTGGCCGGTCAGGAGGGGCAGCAGCGTGAAGACGCCCGAGTAGGTCGCCGCCCGAAAGGACAAGGGTGCCAGCGCATGCATGCCCCAGCCGAGGCAGCTGACCACATGCCCGCCGCGCCGCACCGCGTGGAACGACGCATCGAGCGCTGCACCGCCCGCCGTGTCGTAGACGATGTCGAAGCCGACGCCGCCCGTGTGAGCGGCGACGTACGCATCGACACTGGTTCCGCTGTCGATGGCCGTGGCGCCAAGCGCTTCGACCATCGATTTCCTTTCAGCCGCCACCGTCGCAAACACCCGAGCGCCACATGCCTGGGCCAGCTGAACGGCCACCTGCCCGACGCCGCCGGCCCCGCCCTGGACGAGCACGCTCTGTCCGGCCCTGACTTGGGCGCGGTCGACCAGACCCTCCCACGCCGTGATGACGGCCAGCGGCAGGGATGCGGCCTCGCGCATGGCGAGGTTCGCCGGCTTGTGGGCCAGCAACTCCACGTCCACCGCGGCGAACTCGGCCAGCGTCCCCTGCACGCCGCCGACTCCGCCCACCATGCCGTAGACTTCGTCGCCGGGTGCGAACCGGGTCACACCCGGCCCCAGCGCCTCGACAGTGCCGGCCATGTCCATGCCGAGAATGGCTGGCAGCGGCTGCTGCGCATGGGCGGCGTTGCCTTGGCTGATCTTGATATCCAGCGGATTGATGCCGCTGGACTTGATCCGCACCAGCACCTGCCCCTCGAGCAGCGTCGGACTCGGCACGTGCACCGACATGAGTGGGCCGCCCGCGCTCTCCACGACCAAAGCCTGCATGTGAACCGTCCTGCCATGGGTTGACAGGCAATAGTTGGACTGCCTTGATCCGTTTGGATATCCAAGGATTTGACCGACAATCATGCGTTTTTGTTTGGCAGATCATGGACTGGAGTGACCTCGAGGTCTTTCTCGCCGTCGCGCGGGCAGGCACGCTGGGCGCGGCGGCGCGCCAGTTGGGGCAGACCCAGCCGACCATGGGCCGACGCCTGCGGGCGCTCGAGACCGCTCTCGGGCAGACCCTGTTCCAGCGCACCAGCGTGGGATTCGTGCTCACCGACGAGGGTGCGGCCGTCCTCGCCCATGCCGAGCGGATCGAGGAGGAGGCCGTGGCCTTGCAGCGCCGGCTTGCCGGCCAGGGCCAGGAACTCGAAGGCATGCTGCGGGTGTCCGCTTCGGACTGGTTCGGGGCCCACGTGCTGACGCCGCTGTTCGCGGCGTTCACCCGCTCCCACCCACGCGTCACCATCGAGCTCGTGACGGATGCCCGCTTGTTCAGCCTTGCCCGTCGCGAGGCGGACCTGGTGTTCCGGATCAGGCCGTTCGAGGAGGCCGAGGTCATCCAGCGCAAGCTCGTGCATATCGACTACGCGCTCTACGCCGCCCCCGGCGTTGCTCGCCCCCGGGCTGGCGACGGTGCCGGGTGCCGGCTGGTGACGATGGACTCGGCCTTCGGCGGCTTGCCCGACATCGCCTGGCTGCAGCGCATACTGCCCAACGCCCGCATCGCCTTCCGCAGCAATAACCGCGACGCGCAGCTGCGGGCCTGCGCTGCAGGGGCCGGCCTGGCCGTCCTGCCCCGTCTCCTTGGTGACGGCCATCCGGGCGTAGAGACGATCGATCTCGGCGAAACCCCGCCCGGCCGCGACACTTGGGTCGGCTATCACCGTGACCTGCGCCGGCAGGCCCGCCTGCGCGCGTTGCTGGATGCGACTTTCCGGCATTTCGGCCGAGAATGACGTCGGCCATGCCATTACCACGGCTTTTTCTTGTCGCCATACCCGACTAAATGTCGTGCATGAGTCAGGATGAACCCCTCGATATTGCCCTGGCCGCCGCCCGCAAGGCCGGGGCCGACGGGGCCGACGTCGTGCTCGCGGAGCGCACCGCTGTCGACGTCATCTGGCGCCTCGGCGGTCTGGAGAAACTGGAGCGCAAGGATGCGCGCGAAATCGGCCTGCGCGTGCTGGTCGGCCGCCGGGTCGCCACGGCCTCGACCAACCGCACCGATTCGGCGTCGATCGAGGCCATGGCCGAAGATGCCGTGGCTGCGGCGCGCCTGCTGCCGGAGGACCCCTGGGCCGGCCTAGCT
>JBATRI010000250.1:0-2605 GCA_049292515.1 Geminicoccaceae bacterium | reverse complement strand
GCGTGACCTTCCTCGGCTGCCAGCTCGACCCGCGCGAAGCGCCGACGCCGCTGCAGCAGGTCCTGGCGCCATGGCCGCGCGACCTGCTGACGGGCAGCCTCACCACCGCCGTGGCCGCGAGCTATCCCGGTGCCGGCCGGCGGGTCTATCCGTCCCTGTTGCAGCTGCTGGCCTACGGCATGGCGAGCCCGCATCTCTACGCCGACGTGCAGCACGGTCTCTTGCGCGAGCTGGCGACGGGCGGTGCCGGTGCCTACGATCGCCAGCATACCGACATGCACAGCCTGCTCGACGTGCCGGCGGAGCTGTTCCTGCAGATGCTGGAGTGGGTGCTCGGCCCCGCGCCGTGGTCCGACGGTGCTCCGGTCCTGGCGGGCGAGCGGTTCGAGCTCGACTCGCTGCGCCGGATGCCGGTGCTGACCGTGGAAGCGGCGGAGGACGAGCTGGTCGGCCGCGGTCAGACGCACGGGCTGGGCGGCAGGCTGCCGTGGCTCCAGCCGGCTGCCGTGACGGTGCCCGGCGGGCGCCATCACGATCTGTTCACCGGACCCGGCTTCACCGGGCGCGTGGCACCGGAGCTGCGCCGCTTCTACGCCGCACTGGACCGCTGAGGGCGGGATTCGACCCTGGTCGATGGAGCTTGGGCGCCGGGCGGCACCTCGCACGCGAATATATTATCTTTTAACTATTACAGTTCAAATGGCTCGGCATTGACAATAACTGCGGCGGATTGATAGGCACCGCTTCTTGCTTTTTGCTGGCCATGACCGGCGCGTGATTGGAATAGTTATGAAGTGTCCTTTGCCGAATCTTCTACGTGCTACGGCATTGGCGGTGGGCCTGCTTGGCCTGCCGTTGGCAGCCATGGCGCAGGACGCGGCCGATGCCGATGGCATCGTCGTCTACAACGCCCAGCACGCCAGCCTGACGCAGGCCTGGGCCGACGGGTTCACGAAGGAGACCGGCATCAAGGTCACGTTGCGCAAGGGCAGCGACACCGAGCTTGGCAACCAGATCGTGCAGGAAGGTTCGGCCTCGCCCGCCGACGTGTTCGTGACCGAGAACTCGCCGGCGTTGGCGCTCGTGGACGGGGCCGGGCTGTTTGCCCCGCTCGATGCGGACACGCTGGCGCAGGTGCCGGCGAATTTCCGGCCGGCGAACGGGCACTGGGTCGGGATCGCAGCCCGCTCGACCGTCTTTGCCTACGACAAGACCAAGCTCGCCGCTGACGCGCTGCCCAAGTCGCTCCTGGACCTGGCCCAGCCGGGTTGGAAGGGGCGCTGGGCGGCATCGCCGTCGGGGGCCGACTTCCAGGCCATCGTCAGTGCTCTCCTGCAGCTCGAGGGCGAGCCCGCGACGGCGGCCTGGCTTGCGGCCATGAAGCAGAACGCGACGCCCTACAAGGGCAACAGCGTCGCCATGAAGGCGGTCAATGCCGGCGAGGTCGAGGGTGCGGTCATCTATCACTATTATTACTACGGTGATCAGGCCAAGACCGGCGAGAACAGCAAGAACGTGGCGCTGCATTACTTCAAGAACCAGGACCCGGGGGCGTTCGTCAGCATTTCCGGCGGTGGCGTGCTGGCCTCGAGCAAGCATCCGGCGCAGGCGCAGGCGTTCCTGAAATGGGTGACCGGCAAGGGTGGCCAGGAAATCCTGAAGACCGGGGACTCCTTCGAGTATGCGGTGGGCGTCGGCGCCGGATCCAACCCCAAGCTGGTGCCGCTCGCCGACCTGCAGGCGCCCGAGGTCGATCCAGCGACGCTGAACAGCAAGCAGGTCACCGATCTGATGACGGCTGCCGGTCTGCTGTGAGCCAGAGCTACGCTCTGCATCGTCGTGGGGGTGCCTAGGGATTGTCCACGGCTCCTCTGCTCGCACCGGCTCCCGATCCCGCCATCGGGTCGGTTCAGGCGCTGCCGTTCGTGCTTCCCGGCGGGCGGCAGGGCCGGCCGCCCAACGCCGCCGCCCTCGGCATGGCGGTGGTGGTAGCGCTAGCCGCTCTGCTGCCGCTGGCCTTCATCGCCTGGATCGCGGTCGAGACCGGCTGGGCCACCGTGGCGACACTCGTGTTCCGGCCGCGTGTCGGCGAGCTGCTCGTCAATACGGCGCTCCTGGAGCTGTGCACCGTCCCGCTGGCGATCCTGCTGGCGGTGACGCTGGCCTGGCTCACCGAGCGCAGCGACCTGCCGGGAGCGCGGCTCTGGGCCTGGCTGGCGGTGGCCCCGCTGGCGGTGCCGGCCTTCGTGCACAGCTATGCCTGGGTCAGCCTGGCGCCCGGCCTGCACGGCCTGATGGGCGGGGTGCTGGTCTCGGTCCTGGCCTACTTCCCTTTTCTCTATCTGCCGGTGGCGGCCCAGCTGCGGCGGCTCGATCCCGCCCTCGAGGACAGCGCGGCCTCGCTGGGGGAGGGCCCATGGCGCGTCTTCCTTCGCGTCGTCCTGCCCCAGTTGCGGCTGGCCATCTGCGGCGGCTCGCTGCTGATCGGCCTGCACCTCCTGGCCGAGTACGGGCTCTTCGTGATGATCCGCTTCGATACCTTCACGACCGCGATCGTCGACCAGTTCCAGTCGGCCTATAACGGCCCTGCCGCCAACATGCTGGC
>JBATRI010000249.1:0-5173 GCA_049292515.1 Geminicoccaceae bacterium | reverse complement strand
TCTGTGTCGAGGAACAGCTCACCGAGGCCGACTGCGCCCGGCTGATGGCCCAGGTCGAGAAGAACATCGATCTCGTCTACCGGCTCCAGGGCCTGGATGCGATGGCCGAGGCCAGCCGCCGGCAGCAGCTGCAGCAGGCGCTCAACCCGGTGGGCGCCGTCACCGGCATCGCCAAAGGAGCAGCCGGCCAGGCCGGCTCGCTCGGCCAAGCCAGTGCCACGGCCGGGATGTAAAGCGGCCATGTTCTCGACTTGTTCTCCTACCCGTGCTACAAGGCCGCCAAAGGAGGTTGCCATGCGTCCCGCCCCCGATGACGAGTTCAAGCTGCGTTTTCCGGTCGCTAAAGACCGGACGCTGCGCAGGATTGCGATTGCTCAGGTTCTAATTTATACGTCCTGCATATCATCGGTTATACTATTTTGTATATCTTCTTTTTTTATCAGTGACCATCCAAACGGGACTAGAGTGACCATAAAGAATGCTGCTGATGCAATCTCTATATTTTCTGCATTAGTTTTTGCGCTGTCATTTCCAGCTGCTTGGATCGTAGGTATCATTGAATCGCGTGTGCACATTCGCCGCTATGGCTGGCGGGCGGTGTCCGATCCGATCGAGGCGCAGCGGATCGCGATGCGCGAGGCCCTGTACGATGTTGCTATGGATAACACACAGACCATGCCCGACAACGATGGCGATCGGATCATCGTCGTACCAGCCCGGCGCTTGCGTCCGGTCGGCGCTCGTCTCGAGCTTACCGCCGAGCGCGACAAGGCACAGGTTCCGCGCGGGGGCAGTTAGCCCCACGCGGACACGGGCCGGTCGCTAAACCTACTTGCAATATCGCCTGCAATATCAAATGTATTCATATGAGATTGGTACTCGATACGGCAGCGATGGTGGCCGCGATTCGCAGCGATGCCGGAGCCTCGCGCCGGCTGCTGGTGGCGGGTCTGGAGCGCCGTCTAACGCTTCTGGCCTCGGTGCCGCTGATGATCGAGTATCAGGCGGTCATGACGCGGCCGGAGCATTTGAAAGCATCCCGGCTGTCGGTCGAGGATGTGAACGTGTTGCTGGATGCCGTCGCGGCGGTCGTGGAGCCAGTGCGCCTAGCCTTTCTGTGGCGGCCGGCGGTGCGCGATCCCAACGACGACATGGTGCTGGAAGCGGCAGTGAATGGGCGGGCGGACGCCATCGTGACCTTCAACATACGCGACTTCGGCAAGGTAGCCGAACGCTTCGGCGTCGAGGTACTGTTACCGGGTGAAGCGGTGGGACGATTGGAGGGAAAGGCATGAGGAAGAGCAATTTCGCGCTACGGCTTCAGCCTTCGCTTCTCGACGAGGCGCGCAAGGTCGCCGAGACGGAAGGGGTGCCGCTGAATCAGCTCATCAACGTGGCGGTGGCGGAAAAGCTCTCCGCACTGCGGACGGAGAGCTATTTCCAAGAACGCGCGGCCCGCGCCGACCTTCCGAAGGCACTCGCTATCCTCAAACGGGCTGGCGTCGACAATCCACCAATGAAGAACGATGTGCTTTCTGAGTGATACATAGTTGTAGGGGACTGCCTGGGCACCGATTCATCCAGCGCCCAAGCGGCCCGTAAACCCCTACTCCGGTTGCGCCTTTCCACTTGGCGACTCACCTTCCTTTGGAGCATTCGAAGGCTCCTCTGGTGCTGGCGGAGGAGGTGGCCCGATCTGCTCCGTCACAGACGGAGGTAGCGGATTGAGCATATCCGCTACCCATTCTGGCCTTTCCTTGATCCAATCCTTTACCCTCTCATGTCCATCATGAACGAGTGAGGCCAGATTCTTATCCCTGCCTAGCTCCGTGGCGGCCTCGTCTGCGGCTTCGGTATGCAACTGGGCGTCGACCTTGTTGATATCCTGGTGGTGCTGGACGCTGGCATTGTTCTCGGCCGAGCGCTGCGCCACATGGCCCTGGCCCTCCGCGACCTCCTGCTGGATTTGGTTGAGCTTGGCCGTGCTCCCGGCCTGGATGTCCGCGCCGAGCTCGTCCTTCCTGGCTACCTTGCCCTCGATCGTGCCCATGCTGCCCATACCCGGGCCGATGCCGGCATGCTGTTCGGCATCGCCGAGATCCCGCCCCGAGCCATAGCCGAGCAGATCACCGAGCTCGGCGGTGATCATCGCGCGCTGCGTGCTGCTGATGGATGGGCTGGTCAGCAAGGTGCGCACATCGGCGGCGAGCTCCCGGCCGACACCGTCGGGGTAGAGCTCCTTGGTCAGCCACTCCGCCCGCCGTGCCTCGCCTTGCAGGCCGTGCTCGAAGACCTTCCTGTCGACGAAGGCGATGGCCTTCTCGTTGTTCCGCAGCCTGCCGACGAGATCGGGCTCGCTGACGCTGATCTGCTGGCCGACCCCCTGATTGGCCGCCGCCATCCGGCGGTACTCCTGCTGGGCACCCAGCACCTCGGAGGCCTGCCGCTGCAGGCCTCGATCGTCCTGCACCGACTGGTTGGCGAAGACCGAATCCTCATGCCGCTGGTTGACGTCGTAGGCCAGGGCCTGGCCGAACTGCGCCTGGTAGGCCTGGTCGTTGCGGTAACGCTCGCCCATCTGCGTGGCGATGCGCAGGGTCTCGGCGTTGCTGGTGCTGCCGGCCTGCGTGCCGTTGAGGCTGCCATCGACATTGCCGCCCGGGACGTATTTCGGGTTGACGCCGAGCGCCTCGGCGATCCTCTTGGCCGGGATCCCGAGCGAGACACCGTAGGCGATGTGGGTGCGCATCTCGTCGGTGATGGCCTCCGAGCCGGCATGCTCGGTCGAGACCGCGGCATTCCACTCCTGGGCGGCGGCAAGGCTGTGCGACTTGCTCGCGGCCTCGTGGCTGTTGAACACGCCGGCCACGGCCCCGCTCTCGTTGCTGCCGAAGCTGGCCGCGACCCGCCGCCCGGCGGTCTCGGCGAAGCCGCGGCTGAGCCCCTGGCTGCGGCTGTCGGCCGAGGACACGGCCAGGCTCTGGCTGCTGCTCCAACTGTAGCTCGGCGTGACCCGCTCGGCCGCGGTCATGGTGGTCATGCCGGCGGTGGGCGTGTGCGTGAACGGGCTCTGGTAGTTGACCGTGGCCCCGGCATGCACGCTGTCCGGGCTCGCCTTCTCCTCCTTGAACGTGTCCTGGCCGGAGCTCAGCCGCTGCGCCATCAGGTTGGCGCCGAAGGCCCGCGCCCCGATGAACACGATGCTCGCGGTCAGCGCCGGGGCGGCCGCCGCCATGTTGCCGCCGGTGGCGAGGTAGGTCTGCACGATGCTGTCGGCCTGGAACAGCCCGGCCATGGTGTCGATCCCGGCCCCGTTCGCGGCCAGGGCCTCGAGCTTGCCGGCGGCGGTCAGATGCTGGAAGAAGTTGACCACTGCCAAGGACGGCATCCAGGTGAAGATCCAGATCAGGGTGACGACGAAGCCGGCGATCACCTGCATGCCGTAGGGGCCGAGCCCGACCAGCAAAACCAGGACCGGCGCCATCGCGTAAGTAAAGCCCTCGAGGAAGGTCAGCAGCGGCCGGACATAGACCTGGAACAGGCTCTCGTCGGCCATCCACTGCGCATTGCGCTGCTGGACCGCATCGTCGACGGCCGCCGCATAGGCCGGCTGGAAGTCCTCGGCCGCACGCTGTCTTATGGCGGCGAAATAGACCGAGCTCAGGGCCGAGGTCATCAGGTAGGTGTCGGCATTGGCGGTCAGGCCCATGGAGGAGAGGGCCATCTCGACCTTCTCCTCGAGCTCGGCCACGCTGGCATAGCGCAGCTTCTTCGCCAGCACGTCCTTGAAATAGGGCAGGTAGACGACGTTGGTGTACTCCACGAGCTGCTGATGCGCCTCGCTGCAGGTGGGCTCGGTGTAGGGCCGGGTCAGGTCGAGCCTGGTGCCCCAGCCGTTGCTCTCGAAGCGCAGGCCCTCGGTCATCAAGGGCTTGTTCCAGATCTCGTCCGCGGTCTTGTGGCGGAGCTCGTTCTGCAGCCCCTTGAGCGGGCAGTCGGCGATGTATTGCTGCCAGGAGCGCGGCAGGTCGGCGTCGGCGGTGGGGGCGGTCGCCATCTGCAGGCTGTAGACGTTCAAGGTCGCGAGCCGGACCCGCTTCAGGATCTCGAGCGCGCCACCATAGCCCTGCTCGGTCATGCGCGGGGTGGCGAAAGCCTGCTCCATGAGCTCGGTGATGTTGTAGCCGAAGCTGCTGATCTGCGCGCCGGCGATGGCCACGCCGGCAGGGACATGATCGACGGTGCGCACCGAGCCGCTGTAGACATCGATGATCGTCACCTGCCGGCTCGGGCCGAAGAAGGCGGTGTAGAGCAAGAGACACCCCAGCAGCTGGCCGACCGGGAACTGGGTGCCGCCGGAGAGCGCGGCGCGGACCATGACCAGGATCACGCCGAGCATCAGGCCGATCTTGGCCAGCATGCCGTATTCGTCGGTCTGCGCCACGGCAGCGACAGCCTGGAGCACGCCGTAGAGGAAGGCGGAATCGCCGATCGAGTAAATCTCGTCCATGTCAGGCGCCCCGGCCGAGGGCTTCGGCGACCCAGCCCGGGGCCGCCGTCGGGTTCAGCACGTTCAAAAGGTCGATGTACTGGCGCAGCAGCTGGTTCATGCTGCCGTGCTCGCGCTGCGCCTGGGCGACGCTGGTGTTCAGGCCGAGGTAAGCGTCGCGGACCAGGGCCGAGACTTCCCTGGCATAGGGGTGATCGCTGGTGTTGACGCTGACGTTGGTGGCCTGGAGCAGCTTACGGCAGGCCTCGGCCGCGAGCTCGACCGCCATGATGGGAGCCGCCTCCTGGCCGAAGGTGAAGGCTGCCGCCTGCGAGACCTGGGCTAGGCGGAAGATCAGCGTGCCGGTCGAGCCCGGCAACACCGCCAGCAGGCTCTCCTGCGCTGCGGTGACGCCGCCGCCATTGTTGGCGATGACCCGCTGGATCAGCCCGGGATCGACACCGTCGCCGAGGAGCAGCTGGCGCAGCCGCGGCTGGTAGCCGGTCACCTCGACCGTCTTGTCGACCAGCTCGGTGCACGCGTCGGCGTCATAGCCGTTGCCGCAGCCGCGGATGGTGACCTCGCCGCCCTCGACCAGGATCCGGAACAGGTCGGGGTTGGGCACGATGCGGATCAGCTCCGGCGCCTGGCTGCCGTCCGGGCTGTCCTGCAGCTCGCCGACCA
>JBATRI010000248.1:0-15550 GCA_049292515.1 Geminicoccaceae bacterium | reverse complement strand
GCGACCTGCAGGGCGACGTCCGGCGGCGGGGCGGTGGTCACCGCCGTGGTCACCGGCGCGTCCCACAGCCAGGCCCGGGCCGCGTCGGGATCGGCGATCTTCACGAGGTAGTAGCAGGCCTCGCTCAGGCGGCCATGACCGAAGCGGACCAACCCCTGGATGTCGCCGTAGTCGATGTCGGCGGCGGTCGCCATGGCACCTGCGCCCTCCGCGCTCACAGCAGGCCCAGCCATGCGCGGATCTCCTTGTCTGAGGGCCGGCGCTGTTCCAGCCCCTGGCGGACGCGCGTGTTCCGGTTCAGGTCGAAGGCGGTGAGGCCGGGATAGGCCTTGTACCAGACCGCGGTCGGTACCTGGTGCCGGCGCAGGAAGCATTTGTACTTCTGCTCGTATTCGGCGCCGCCCTTGAGCAGCCAGGAGGTGCGCGGGAAGCCCAGCCCGTTGCCGAAGACGGCGTTGATGCCCCAGGCGACCTTGTTGATGAAGTCGTCCATGTAGCTTTCGAGGCTGCCGTCATAGTTGCTGGCAAAGAACATGCGGTGCTTGTCGTCGAGCAGCACCCAGCGGGCGAAGTGGATCGTCTGCACCCGGGTGAGGTAGCCATGGTTGTAGATGTGGCGGGCCGAGTAATCGAGCAGCGCCAGCAGCACGATCACGAGCCAGCGGCGGAACAGGCCCGGCTTGGCGTCGCCGAAGGCGCTGAACTGGTTGGTGACGTCGTGGTCCTCGAGCGCCGCCAGGGCCTCGATACGGGCGCGATCCGGGCGGGGGACGATCTCGGGGTCGGTGCGCTCGAGCCAGCGCAGGCGGGCCAGCAGCAAGGGCGAAAGCACGAGCAGGAACGGCGCCAGGACCAGAAGGGCCAGCGGCACGCCGATGAGGTGCAGGGCGTTGCCGACACTCCAGGCCACGGGTGTGGGCGCTGGCGGTGTCAGCTTCAGCCGGCCGGCCCGCCGCTCGGCGCCGACGAACTCCTGCAGTCGTTCTCGCAGATGGGTCGGCTCGATTATCGGTGCCTCCGGCCCCATTGCGCGGACATGCTCCGACAATGCCGCGTGCAGCGCCGCCTCCTCGTGGATCTGCGTCACCGTGCGGCCGATCCAGTTGACGTAGTTGGCGGACGGCGGCGTGGCGTGGCGCTCCATCCAGGCAAGCAGATCCTGGTGGTGACCGAAGTCGCGGCAATGGCCGAAGATCTGGCGCAGGCCGGGGCCGGCGACGTCGACCAGCTCGCGCAGGAAGGAGTCGGCCGGGCCGTCGCAGTCGCCGAGGAAGAGGAGCGACGGCGGCCAGGGCCGGGGCGTCCTGCCATAGACCGCCAGATCCTCCGCAGTGTGGGATTCGAGCACGACGAACCGGGCAAAGTGCAGGCGGTCGAAGCGGCCGAAGGGGACGAGCGGGTTCAAGGGGTCCGCGATCGGCGCCGGGTCGGCCATCGAGGCCAGCAGCTCGCGCAGGCTCGCCTCCCGGCCGGCGGCGATCGGGGCCAGCACCATGAAGGTCGACTGCGGCGTTATTGCGGTGGTTCCGGGCTGCGCTCGGGCCGGCGCCTAGAACTGCAGCGCAAAGTCGATCAGCCGCGACTTGCCCCAGTAGACCTTGCCCAGATAGAGGCCCGGCCCGATCTCGCGGATCTCGTCGCGAATCCAGTGGGCGAGCAGCGACGTCTCCGAATAGTCGAGGACGATGCATTCCTTGCCGTCGAGCCAGCTCTCGCCTTTGTAGACCTTGGCGATGATGGCATTGAGCCCGAACGGCAGGATCTTGTTGCGCAAGACACCTTTCTCGGCGTCGAACACCTTGCCCTGCCAGGCGAAGGTACTGATGAACTGGGCGATGGTCGGGCTGTAGGTGGTGCCCGGGGCCACGATCGCCGTGCCCGTGGCCTCGCCTTTGGGGATGTCCCCGGCGGGGCTGCTGGTGAACAGCGCGTCGAGCTCGTTCTGCGACAGTGTCAGGAGCTGCGGGACATCGTAGGTCATGGTTGTCGTGTCCTTCGAAGTGTGAGCCCAAACCCGGTCATGCGGCGTCCGCCAGAATGACTTCGGCCGCCTTTTCGCCGACCATGTAGATGGCGCTGGCGATGAAGAACCCCGGGATGCGGGGAAAGACCGAGGCGTCGACCACGCGCAGGCCCTGGACGCCGTGCACGCGAAAGGCCGAATCCAGAACGCCGTCCAGGTCCCGCGGGCCGATGGCGCAGCTGCAGGACGCATGGTGGCCCCAGGCGTTGGCACGGACGAAATCGCGCAGCTCCGCATCGGACTGCACGGCTTCGCCCGGCAGCTCCTCCTCCGCGATCAGGCCCTCGGCCTTCAGGCGCCGGGTGATGCCGCGCACGAAGCGGATACCGCTGACGACGGCATCGAGGTCGCCGCCGGCCGTGTCGGAGCCGTCCTCGAAGTAGCGGAAATTGATCAGCGGCGGGTCGCGCGGGTCGGCTGAGCGCAGCACGACCTCGCCCGCCCGGTTGGCGGTGTGCGCTTTCAGGATGGCCCAGCTGATGTAGTTGAGCTTCTCCATCAGCTCGCGTGCGTAGCCCGGGAAATAGCCGTGGAAATGGCCGAGCAGCGCCATGCAGAACAAGTCGGGGAGGGGTGCCGCAGGGGTCGAGCGCGTGATCACCGCTAGGCCGGCACCGTTGGTCGCATAGAGGCTGTCGCGGCCGGCCGCCCACTCTTCGTAAAGCGGATCGCCTTTGGCGAAGCGCGCTCCATCCAGTGCGGCCCAATGCTCGAAGGCCATGCGATTGACAACGCAGACCTCGTAGCGGTCCTGCAGGTTGCGCCCGACGCCCGGCAGATCGACGCGGACCGCGATGCCGACGCGCTCGAGCACGTCTCGTGGCCCGATACCCGACAGCATCAGCAGCTGCGGCGTGTTGAAAGCGCCGCCGGCCAGGATCACCTCGCGCGAGGCCAGCGCCTGGCGGCGCTCGCCCATTCCACCGCTGGGCTGGGCATGGGCCCGGTAGAGCCGCTCGCCCTTGCGGTACTCGACGCCCACGGCCCGGTTGCTCCCGTCAAAGAGGACTTTGGTCGCCAGGGCGTCGAGCTCGACATGCAGGCGGTCGGGGTAGCGGGCAGCCGTCTCCAGGACGCGCTCGCGCGTGCCCATGCGATGGTGATCGCGGGTGGTGAGCGGGGTATAGCGCACGCCCTCGGCGTTCTCGCGGATCAGGTCGCTGTCGTTGGGGTCGCCGGCGCTGCGGAAGAACCAGGACAGACGCTGCAGCGGCCGGCCGCTCTCGGCCAACGTCGCCTCGGCGCAATCGACGATGGCGTCGCGCAGCCGGCGGTCGCGCAGTGCCGTCTTCGGGATCGCCTTCTCGGTCTGCAGCCAGCCGTCGTAGCCGTGCCCGGTCCGGTCGATGCCGAGCTTGCTCAGCGCGCGCTGCAAGGGCCGATGCCGGCAGGCCTCCAGCCGGCGGAAGTAGCGCTGCATGTTGTCGGCAGCCCACGACGGATCGCCCGTGCTGGCGGCAATGGCATCCCAGTCGGCATTGTGCGGACAGACCAGGATCATGGCGTTGTGCGCCGTGCAGCCGCCCAGGGTACCGGCGCGCGGGTAGAGAATGCCGCCGGCCGGCCTGTCGTCGATCCCGGCCCGATATTTGGGGTCGCGCCGCTGCATGGCCGGGTCGGCATAATGATCGACGAAGAAATCCCAGCGCAGCGCCTCGTTCTCCGAGGCGAAGGGGTGGAAGGCCGGCACGTCGTAGTCGTCGGGCAGCCGGTTCACGCCTTCGGCGCCGTATACGCCGCCGCTGAGCTCCCTGGGGTCGCCACCTGCTTCCAGCAGCATCACCTTCCTGCCTGCCTCGGCGAGCCGTGCGGCCACCGTGCCGCCGCCGGCCCCCGACCCCACGACCACGTACTCGAACTCCCCGGCCGTGGCCGTCTCACCCATCCGCTTGCCCCGCTGATCGATTCATCCGCTGGACCGTGACGGCCTCGGCCGACGGCCTACAAGGTCTTCAGGTACTCGATCAGATCGCGTTTTTGCGCATCGCTCAGGCCCGGCTCCTCCGCCAGCCTGTCGGTGCCGAAATAGTGACCGCGGTTGACGATCAGGTCGGGGCACTTGCTGAGCTCCAGCATCGGCTCGACCAAGTTCGCGAACACCTTCCGTGCCTCCTCGTCGCCGACACCCGGCGGCAGCGCCCGCAGGTCACGTTTCGCCTGGATCACGAACTCGACCAGCTTGAAGTCGTGCTTGACCCGATCGAGCAGGTTCATCTTGTCCGGGCGCAGGTCGATGTTGGAGATGAGCCCCACGGGCGTCCCCTTTGGGATCGGGCCCAGCTGGATGTCGCCCTCGTCGGTTAGCAGCCACGGCAGGTTGTCCCGGAACGGCTTGAGCAGCGACACCAGCACGTCGGGTTGGAAGCCAGCCGGGATGGTGAGGAAGCTCTGCGCCGTGGTGCGGTCGATGAGGCCCGGGATCTTGTCGCCGAGCACGGGGTCCTTGGCCCGCTTCTCCGGCCACAGCATCTGCTCGATCCCGTCCTCGAACGCCGCCATGCGGGCGTCGACCGAGGGATTCGGATCGAATCTGCCGACGGTGTTGTTCAGTAGGTAGGGCGCCGTCGACCACAGACTGATCAGCGACGGCGGCCTGGTGTAGCCGCGCCCGTCGGCCGGCATCTCGTACTCGCCGGGCTCGCCCGTGATCGGGTCGTAGACCGTGATCTTGCCGACCGACGGCAGGTCCTTGTAGGTCTGCGAGGAGAAGTTGTCCCAGATATTGCCGCCGATGGCATTGGTCGCCAGCGGGCTGCAGGCATTGGTCTGCAGCAGCGTCACCGGCACCCGAAGCTCGGTCGACAGGAAGTTGCCGTCCAGAAAGTCGGGGGCGAGCACGATCTGGCGCATCTTCGCCTTGTACTCGTCGGTCTTGGTCCAGTTCCAGTACCTGTTCCAGCATTGCATGTAGCCGGGACCCGAGCAGCCGCCGGGGTCCACGCCGGCTGCCGGCTCCGGCGCCTTGCTGGAGTGGCAGCGCGCGCAGGTCTCGGCGAACACGATCTTGCCCCGCTCGAGCGTGGCGGCATCGTCGGTGAGGTACTTGTTCCCGCCCGGGGCATCCTTCAGATAGTCCGGCCGGCCCGCCTTGAGGAAGAACTGTGCGGTAAGCGGCGTCTGCAACTCGGTGGCCTGCCAGTAGGTCGAGTTCTCCTGGGCGGTGGCGATCGGGATCGGCGAGATCGGCTTGCCGCCGGCCAGCGGGTTGAAGTGGCGCAGCCACTCCTCGCTGAACAGGCCGATATTGAGGTAGACCCGGTTCAACGCCCCGAGCGCGCCCACCGAATCGGAGCCGTCCTTCAGCACCCGCGGCGAGAAGGACGTGTTCGGTGCTTCGAAGAACTCGGTCATCGGGCCGGACGGGAAGAAATCGTTGAACTGTTTATTGTTCAGCTCACCGCCAGCCAAGCTCTCCTTGCCCCAGCGCTTGGCAAGCTCCAGGCGCGGACCGAGATTGTAGATGGCGTTCATGGTGCGCGGGTTGTTGATGTAGTCGGTCGAGACCAGCGAGGTGTCGAGCGTGCCCGGCCGGGACGTATGCACGAGCTGGTACATGTAATTCTTCGGGTCGGCTTCCCAGGCGAAAATGCGGTCGATCCAGAAATACTGCGAGCCCACGGTCGAGCTGACGTTCTCCCATTTCGGGTTGGCCGGATCAGCCGGCGGGGCGATCGGGCTCGGGCCGACATGGCAGAAGCCGCAGGACATGCCGACGCGGTAGGGCCGGACCAAGTCCTTGGACAGGTAATAGCTCGGGTCCTCGTAATACCGTTGGGGGTCCCATTTGCGCTGTGCCGCCGCATCGAAGTCGGGGTTCGGGAACAGCCGCAGGCCCAAAATGCCCGTGGGCTCGCCGTAGAAGGAGCCGAGCGGCAGATTCTTGCCGCGGGCACCGATGGCGACGCCGGGGTATTTCTGCGCGCTGGCGAACGGATCGGGGGGGCAGTCGGCCGAGCGCTGATCGATCCACAGACCAAAATGATCGGGATCGGGGCCGGTCGCCTGCGTGAAGCATGGCTCGTTGGTCAGGCCCAAATAGGTCCAGCGATTGGCGCGGTTGTTCTTCAGGGCCGGATGCGAGGAAATCGTCTTCAGGAGATCGAAGGCACCGAAGGTCCGGTCGGACAGCAGATCCCAGAACCGGTCGTTGCCGCCGGTCCAGACCAGCCACATGTTGCGGCCCTTGATCTCGTCCGGCGTCAGCGCGACGCCGTTGTCCATGCCCTTGAAATAGTCCTCGTCGGCGGGCGGAAAGGAGGCCGCGTCGCGCCCCGCGAGCTTGGCTTCGTCGAGTGGCCCGGGTGCCGCCAGCGCGGGCTGCAACCCGAAATGGATGCCGAAGCAGCAGGTCAGCAGCACGATCAGGCGGGCAAGTTGCAGACAACGGGCCATGTCGTCACCTGGTTTGGGTCGGATCCGAGACCATGCACCTTCGTGACCGGTCGCGGCGATGCGACGTGCATCGAACCACCACGCGCTCAGCCTCCCAAAGCTGCACACCCTATTGTGACGATATCCGAATACGCGATCGCTCACTATGACAAATGTCACTGACATGGCCGGTGACACCGTGCTCGACTGAAAGAGGGTGCCGCCCCGGCCAGCCTCCAAGTAAATTCTATGGACGACGTTGTCGGTAGAGCTTACATTGATTGCATCGATCGAGAGGTTTCGGTTCGATAACTGCGTCTCGGGTGGGCGACGATTGTCGTTGCCCTGTCCGCTGCGGCATTGACTGTGCCGGTGTCAGGCACTGTCGGGCGATGCTACCCTCGATCGGCGGCGGCCCGTTCGGCCGCCTTGGCGGCCTCCCAAAGGGATTCCAGCTCGTCCAAGCCGGTGTCGGCCACCGCGCGTCCACTGGTCGCCACGGCAGCCTCGATGCTGCGGAAGCGGCGCTCGAACTTGGCGTTGGTGGCGCGCAGTGCCGCTTCCGGGTCGAGCTCGAGGTGCCGGGCCAGGTTGACCACCGTGAACAGGAGATCACCCAGCTCGAGCTCCTGCTCGGTGATCGGGGCGCCGGTGTCGAGCGCTTCCTCCAGCTCGGCGATCTCCTCGCGCAGCTTGGCCAGGATCGGGCGGGCATGACCCCAGTCGAACCCGGCGCGTGCGGCGCGCTTCTGCAGCTTCAGCGCCCGGGTCAGGGCAGGAAAGCCCAGCGGCACGTCGGCCAGCAGGCTGCCATCACCGTCCGGCTTGGCCGCACGCTCGGCGGCTTTGCGCTCTTCCCAGATGGTCTTCAGCGTGACGCTGTCCGTTGCCTGATCATTGCCAAAAACATGCGGATGGCGAGCGATCATCTTGTCGGCGATGCCGTTGGCGACCGCGTCGAAATCGAACCGGCCGGCCTCGGCACCCATCTGGGTGTAGTAGATTACCTGTAGCAGCAGGTCGCCGAGCTCACCGGGCAGGGCGTCCCAGTCCTCGCGCTGGATCGCGTCCGCAACCTCGTAGGCTTCCTCGATCGTGTAGGGGGCGATGGTGGCGAAAGTCTGCTCGATGTCCCAGGGGCAGCCATCCGCCGGATCGCGCAGGCGGCGCATCACCTCCAGCAGCCGGTCGATCCCGCTCATAGCAAGGAGCCCTGCTCGCCGGTGGCACGGCTGGAACGACCCCGGGGTCGCGCATCGGCCCGGCGCACCGGCAGCTCGCCGTCGGCGAACACCAGATCGAGCTCGATCTCGGTGCCGACCGCGGCCAGCCTCGGCAGCACGTGGCCGGAGGCGCGGCTGCGGACGATGGCATAGCCCCGCTCCAGCACCCGCGTGTGGCTGAGCGCTTCCAGCTGTCGCGCCGGCGCATCCAGGGCCTGCCCCGCGCGGTCGACGACGGCCGCCATGGCCTGCGCCATGGCCCCGGCCTCGCGCTGCAGGCGCGGCCGGAGCTGGTCGAGGCGGGTGGCGATCAGGGCAGGGACCAGGCGGCCGCCACAGGCAGCAAGGTCGGCCGTGTTCCGCCGCACCCGGTCCTGCACCAGCTCCGCGAGCCTCGCGACCCTGGAGTCGAGCCTTTCCGCCTGCAGCCGCACCAGCTCGGCCGGGCTGCGCAGCCGCAGCCGCTCGCCCAGATCGTCGAGCCGCTGCGCGGCCATGCCCACCAGGGTCTCCGGTCGCGGCAGGCCGCGCGCGAGCCCGTCCAGGCGTTGCGCCAACTGGTCGACCCGACGGGCCATCGCATGGTGCAGGCGCCCATCGAGATCGCCCTGCTGCAGGAGCAGGTCCCGACGTACCGGCACCGCCATCTCCGCCGCAGCCGTGGGTGTCGGCGCGCGACGATCGGCGGCATGGTCGATCAGCGTGGTGTCGGTCTCGTGGCCCACGGCGGAGATCAGCGGAATCGGCGAGGCCGCCGCCGCGCGGACCACCGCCTCCTCGTTGAATGCCCATAGATCCTCGATCGAGCCGCCGCCTCGGGCCACGATCAGCACGTCCGGCCGTGGCACCGGGCCGTCCACCGGCAGCGCGCCGAAGCCCTGAATGGCGGCAGCGATCTGCGCTGCCGCCCCTTCGCCCTGCACCAGCACCGGCCAGACCAGCACCCGGAGCGGGAAGCGGTCGGCGACACGGTGCAGGATGTCCCGGATCACCGCACCTGTGGGTGAGGTCACGACCCCGATCACCGCCGGCAGGAACGGCAACGGCCGCTTGCGGGCCGGATCGAACAGGCCCTCGGCGGTCAGCAGCCGGCGGCGCTCCTCGAGCAGCGCCATCAACGCGCCGACACCCGCAGGCTCGATGCGCTCGACCACGAGCTGGTACTTCGACCGGCCGGGATAGGTGGTGAGCCTGCCGGTGCAGATCACCTCCAGCCCATCGGCCGGCTCGAAGGCGAGCTTGGGCACCGAGCCGCGCCACGACACGGCATCGATCAGCGCCTTCTCGTCCTTGAGCGCGAAATAGAGATGGCCCGATGCGGCCCGCTTGAACCCCGACAGCTCGCCGCGCACCCGGACCAAGCCGTAGGCATCTTCCACCGTCCGCTTCAGCGCGAACGCGAGCTCGGTCACGGTGTACTCGGCGAGGTTGCTTACAGTCGTCAGCATGGGCAGGGTCTAGCAGAGGGCGGGCGGCGGCGTCGACCCGGCCCCGGGCCGGCGGGCCGACTTTGCGCAGGCTAGAGAGCGGGCACAACGATCAGGGCAACGTTCGATGCGGATGACGGCGCGAATCCAGGAAATCGAGCATGGTGTCTTCGAGGCCGACTACACCGTCGAGCCGGCCGAGGAGCTGACCGAATCGACCGAGTACGTGCACCGTTTCCCGACACGGGCCGAAGCCCGTGCGTGGCTTGAGGGCAAAGCCGCGGCGCACGAGGTGGACATGAGCGAGGTGGTGTGGGTCGAGGACTGACCACCTCCACGTCTGGTCCGGCCCAGCCGTCCCGCTTGACACGGATAGCACCCAAACGTAGCATTAAACCAGACGGTTAAGTGCGGATTGTCCTCGTTCCAGGGAGGGGTGATGAACGTCAAGCCGAGCCTGACCCTCAAACGCCGCCTGAAGGCCCCGCCGTCCAGGGTCTACGGTGCCTGGACCGAGCCCGGCAAGCTGACGCAATGGTTCGGCCCCGAGGGTGCCGAGACGCTGACGGCGGAGACCGATGCGCGGGTCGGTGGGCGGTTCCATGTGCTGATGCGCACCTCCGACGGCGAGGAGCACGGGGTCAGCGGCATCTACCGCGAGGTCGTTCCCGACGAGCGGCTGGTGTTCACCTGGGCCTGGCGCACCACGCCGGAGCGGGAGTCGCTGGTGACGGTGACGCTGAAGGGCGAGGGGGACGGGACTATCCTGACGCTGACGCACGAGCAGTTCTTCGACGAGGAAGCGCGCGACCGGCATCAGCTGGGCTGGAGCGGGGCGCTCGACAAGCTGGAGCGCTGCGTTGCCTGAGGCCGGCTGGCCGGGAGAGAATAGGTGACGTACCTGTCAGCCGGGCGGATGACGGAAGCCGGTGCCCATGCGCCGGCGCTGGCCGCCTTGCCGGCCGAGCTCCCGGCCCTGGTCGGCATCGTGCAGGGCCTCCTGCTGCACCTCTATTGGGCGGATAGCTACGGTGTGACGCTCACCGAGGAGCGGCGCGAGGAGCCGCATCTGCGCGGCGTGGAGGCGATGCTCGACCGTCTGCTGGCACTCGACGGCCGGCCGCTTGCCACCACCCGCCCGCCCGCGACCCGCTTGGTGGGCGTCTGTCGCCATTTCACGGTACTGCTCGCGGCCATGCTGCGCGCCCAGGGCATCGCCGCCCGGGCGCGCTGCGGGTTCGCCACCTACTTCGACCGTGAGCGCTCGCTGGATCATTGGGTCTGCGAGTACTGGCGTGCCGACGCCCGGCGCTGGGTGCTGGTCGACGCCCAGCTGGATGCATTGCAGCGGGAGCGGCTGCGGGTCGACTTCGACGCGCTGAACGTGCCACGCGACCGGTTCGTGGTCGCGGGTGAGGCGTGGCGCGCCTGCCGGGCCGGGTCCGCCGATCCTGGGCGATTCGGTATACTCGACCAGTTCGGCCTCTGGTTCGTGGCCGGCAACGTCGTCCGCGACCTGGCGGCGCTGAGCGACCGGGAGATGCTGCCCTGGGACGTCTGGGGGGCGATGCCGCAGCCGGACGAGGCGATCGACGCCGAGCGCCTGCGGCTCCTCGATCGAGTGGCGGTGCTGACGGAGGCGCCGGACGACCATCCCGCCGAGCTGCGCCGGGCCTATGCGGACGAGCGGCTGCGGGTGCCGGCGTCGGTGTTCAATGCAGTGCGGGGGCGGCTGGAGCCGGTCTGAGCGCAAGACAGGCAGGTGACGCCGGCAGCGGGATCGGCTAGCCCTCGCGGCCATGAGCGGGACCGGACTGCTGTTCGCCAAGGGCTTGCTGCTGGGGCTGTCGATCGCGGCACCGGTCGGGCCGATGGCGCTGTTGTGCCTGCGCACGACCCTCGCGCACGGCTTCCTGCCCGGGTTGATGGGCGGGCTCGGGGTGGCAGCGGGCGACGCGTTCTATGCCACGGTGGCGGCGTTCGGGCTGCAGGCGGCGGCCGTGCTGCTGACCGGGCAGTCGCTGTGGCTGGGCGTGCTGGGCGGGCTCTACCTGGTCTGGTTCGGGGTGACCACGGCCCGGCAGCCGCTGCCGACCGAGGCCGCCGGCGATTCCAGGCGGCGGGGGCTTGCCACCTTTGTCACCACCTTCCTGCTGACCCTGGCCAACCCGCCGACGATCATGATCTTCGCCGCCATGTTCGCGAGCCTGGGGCTGGTCGAGGCCCAGGCCGGGACCGGCACCGCGCTGGCCGTCATCGCCGGGGTGACACTGGGCTCGGCCGGCTGGTGGGTGCTGTTCGCCACCATGGTCGACCGGCTGCGCGGGCGGCTGCAGGGGCCGCTGTTCATTTGGGTCAACCGGGTCTCGGGTGTGGCGCTGGCGGGCTTCGGCCTCTGGGCGCTGGCCCGCGCGGTGCTGGCGGTGCTCTAGCCGCGGGCTCAGGTCCGCATGGCGCTCGGGTCGAGCCGCATGGCGCGCAGGAAGCGACGCAGCATCGCCGGGTCGGTGTTGCCTTGCTGGAAGGCCACGAAATCGGCGTAGCTGACGTCGCCGCGCACGATGGCGGCGAACAGCCGGCCGCAAAACGCCTGCGGAACCTCTTCCGTGTCGAGGTCGAGCATGGCACCCATCATGGCCTGCTCGTCGTCCGGCCGGTGCTTCATCTCGGTCTGGCACTCGGCCTCGACGGCGGCGCGCTCGCCGGGGTTGGAGGCCAGGACATCGCGCATGTCCTCGAACTCGGACCGGCTCGGCGTCGGGTCGGGCGTGGTGGTGCAGCCCGCGAGCACCAAGGCCCCCGCCACCACACCGAGCCACCACCGCCGTGCCATGTCCAGGGTTCCTCCCGGGGGTCGCCGCCCAGGCTAGAGCAGGCCGTCCTCGACCATGGCCTCGGCGATCTGAACCGCGTTGAGGGCCGCCCCCTTGCGCAGATTGTCGGCGACGACCCACAGGTTCAGACCGTAGCGGACGGTCGGGTCCTTGCGGATGCGCGAGACGTAGACCGCGTACTCGCCGACGCATTCGATCGGCGTGATGAACTCGCCATTGCCGTCGACCACGACGACACCCTCGGCCTCGCGCAGTGCCTCCCTGGCCTCGTCCGGGCCGAGCGGGCTCTCGAACTCGACATTGACCGCCTCGGCGTGGCCGACGAACACCGGCACGCGCACGCAGGTGGCGGTGACCTCGATCTTCGGGTCCAGGATCTTCTTGGTCTCGACCGACATCTTCCACTCCTCCTTGGTGGAGGCGTCGTCGAGGAAGACGTCGATCTGCGGGATGACGTTGAAGGGGATCGCCTTCTTGAAGAAGTGCGGCTCCTTGCGATCGTTCATGTAGATCGCCTTGGTGTGCTCGAACAGCTCGTCCATGGCCTCGCGGCCGCCGCCGCTGACCGACTGGTAGGTCGAGACCACCACCCGCTTGATCCGTGCGATCTCGTGCAGCGGCTTCAGCGCCACGACCATCTGGATGGTCGAGCAGTTGGGGTTGGCGACGATGTTCTTCTTGTGGAAGCCCTTGAGCGCCTGGCGATTGACCTCGGGCACCACCAGCGGCACGTCCGGGTCCATGCGGAACTGCGAGGTGTTGTCGATCACCACGCAGCCGGCGGCCGCGGCCTTGGGTGCATACTCGGCCGAGACCTTGGCCCCGGGCGAGAACAGGCCGATCTCCCAGCCACGGAAGTCGAAGGTCGACAGGTCCTGCACCTTCAGCGTGCGGTCGTCGCCGAACGAGACTTCCTTGCCGGTCGAGCGCTCGGAAGCGAGGGCCACGACCTCGTCGACCGGGAACTTCCGCTCGGCCAGGATCTGCAGCATCTCGTTGCCGACGTTGCCCGTGGCTCCGACGACGGCGACGCGGTAACCCATGACGACACCTTATTTGTACTGTGGGGACGTCCATGTAGGCGCCCCCGCACGGTGATGGAAGAGGCTCAAGCGGCGGAGCGGTCCAGCTCTTTCAGCACGGCATCGCCCATGCCCGAGGTCGAGACCGTGGCCTCGCCGGGCCCGGCAATGTCGGCCGTCCGGTAGCCGGCCTCGAGCACGGCGCCGATCGCCCGCTCCAGCCGGTCGGCCTCCGCACCCTGGTCGAACGAGTAGCGCAGCAGCATGGCGAAGCTCATCAGGCAGGCGATCGGGTTGGCCAGACCCTGGCCGGCGATGTCGGGCGCCGAGCCATGCACCGGCTCGTACATAGCCTTGCGCCGGCCCGACGCGTCGGGAGCGCCGAGCGAGGCCGAGGGCAGCATGCCGAGCGAGCCCGTCAGCATGGCCGCACAGTCGGACAGGAGGTCGCCGAACAGGTTGTCGGTGACGATGACGTCGAACTGCTTGGGCCGGCGGACCAGCTGCATGGCGCAGTTGTCGGCGTAGAGATGGTCGAGCTCGACGTCGCCGTAGTCGCGGTCGTGCAGGGCCTGCACGGTCTGCCGCCACAGCACGCCGGTGTGCATGACGTTGGCCTTCTCGACCGAGGTCAGCCGGTTGGAGCGCTTCCGCGCCAGCTCGAAGCCGACCCGGGCCACGCGCTCGATCTCGGAGGTGGTGTAGACCTGGGTGTCGAAGGCGCGCTTCTGGCCGTCCGGCAGCTCCTCGACGCCGCGCGGCTCGCCGAAATAGACCCCGCCGGTCAGCTCGCGCAGGATCATGATGTCCAGCCCCTGGACCAGCTCGGGCTTCAAGGACGAGGCCTCGGCCAGGGCCGGGAAGACGATGGCCGGGCGCAGGTTGGCGAACAGGTCCAGCTCCTTGCGCAGGGCCAGGAGGCCGCGCTCGGGCTTCACCGCGAACGGCAGGGCGTCGTATTGCGGCCCGCCCACGGCGCCGAACATCACGGTGCCGATCTCGACCGCCTTCTTCAGCGTCGCCTCGGTCAGCGGCACGCCGTGCACGTCGTAGGCCGCACCGCCGACCAGATCCTCCAGGACCTCGAACTCGAGCCCGCGCCGGGCCAGCCAGCCGATGACGCGGCGGACCTCCACCATGACCTCGGCACCGATGCCGTCGCCGGGCAGGAAAAGGATGGATCCGACCTGGGCCATGGGGCTGCTCCGCAAGCTCGCTGCTGGGTTCGTCTGGTTGGGCCCGCTCCATACAAGCCGCGGGCCGCGTTGGCAAACGGCGGCAGCGGGAGGGCTGCGTCGGTGGGCGCTCGGGTTCGGACGTGCGCGCGACGGCCGGTGCGTAGGGTGAGGTCGCGGGTTCGCGTGTGCTGCGGAGAAGATCGTTCGAGCAGCAGGTGCCGCATGACCTGCTGCCGGGTTCGGACGTGCTGTTTTTGAGAGTTCGTTCGTGGCATCTTACGGCTGCAACGGCGCTCGGGTTCAGACGTGCACGGCGGCAGCTCGCCGGTGCGGCATGCGCCGGTGCGGGTCGCCGCCGGGTTCGTTCGTGCCGTTTCCAGGTATTCGTTCGTGCAGTTTGCGGGTGCGTCGGGGCTCGGGTTCGGACGTGCGCGGCGGCGGTTCGTTCGTGCAGTTTTCGCGCGAACACGAGCGCTTGGGTTCGATCGTGCGGAATTGCCAGGGATTTGTACGGCTGCGGGCGCTCGCTCGGTGCGCGACGGCGTGACATGATAGAGAAGCGCTCGGGACGGCATGACAGGACCTACCTAGGACTGAAAGCCTTGAACAATCTCATGGGTCGACGGTGCTGTCAACGAAAGGATCGCCGGCAAGCGGGAGGGACCCTCACACTGCAGCTGGGCGATGGCACAACCGAAGTCGCGGGTGCCAACGAAACACTCTCGCGGGTCGAGGTCACCATATGACTGGGGGATCGCAGGGAGCCAATCACACGGCAGCGGGCTCGAAGCTCAATGCCGAGTGCGAGGAGGCCCTGATCGCGCTGGAGGTCCTCGAAATTCGCTCAGGTGCTCGGACGATGCGAGGAAAGATTGATTTCGTATAGTGTCCCCGAAATTCCCGGACTTAGTACCTTGAATTATGCCATGTACCGGCCGCGAAGTCGAGGGTGGGTGGATTCAAGGACAGGATCTCGGTCGATGCAGAAGGCGATCCGAACGGGGCCGGGCGCAGCCCAGGGGCTGCATCGCCCCGGGGGCTGCACCGCCCAGTCAATTGAGGTGGGTGTCCCTGGAATCCCGTGATGCGCCTCTTTAGTTCGAAGTCGGATTCGCGTGTTTCTAGGCAATACGCTACAAGCGGGTTCCATATCAGCGAGAGTTTCGGACACCTGAGAGCATAATGACTTATTTTAGCGTTCTCCAGGTTGGTATGAGACCGAGCCAACAGGTTACCAATCGAGCATATCTTCTCACGGACAACTGGGATGACTGGTTTAAATATTCGACGCTCTATTCTCTCGTCATTTTTGACGAGGATGGGGAGCGGCATGCCATCGGCGGTGTTAGAGCCCGTTTGAGAATGGCTATGGCTGAACGACGCGGCGCAGCAGGAGGCTGCCGAGAGCGACGTGGATCATCGCTTCGGAGATGTCGCAGTGCCGCTCATAGTCACGCACCAGCCTGCGCCAG